>CAZHGK010000016.1:0-15363 GCA_964532095.1 uncultured Planctomycetales bacterium
GCCTGTTTGGGCGATACTGACCCATGTACGTCGGGTACAGGAATAAAACTCATTGCGCGTAATTCATCTGGAGGCAATGGAGGTAATAATGATTTCTGGAGTTTTGGTTCCGCCACATTTACCTGGGATGGATCTGCATCCACAGATTGGGACACGCCAGCCAACTGGGATTTGGGTTTGGTGCCAAGTTCCGTCGATACAGCAGTGATCGCTAATGTGGGGAATCAACCAGCGACGCTGGCTACCAATGTAACTGTTAATAATTTAACGATCAATAGTGGGGCTACTGTTTATTTAAATGGCAAGAATCTGACGGTGTCTTCAACCTTGTCGAATAGTGGGACCATCCAATTGTTTGGGTCTGAGACGGTCGCCATCGGTACGACCGATACAGATTCGGGGACGTTTGAATACTTAGGTAACGGGGATGGGACGGCAGACACGCATAATATCACCAGCAATATCACCATCACCACTCCTGCGGATAATGTGTTTTACAATTTGTATATTCACGATACCCATGGCACAGCAGACATATTTTCAACGGGTGCGGATGCGCTTAAAGTTTATGGCGCATTGACAGTGAGCGGTGGGACATTGACAGCAACAGCAGGGACTGTGGATGTGGATGGTACCATGACATTGACAGCAGGTACATTAAATGCGCCAAGTTCAACGGCGAATACCGCCTTTACCGTTGGTGGCAATTGGGTCAATAATGGAGGAACATTTAATAATAACAACGGGAAGGTGACCTTGGATGGGACATCGCAATCCATCTTGGGTTCAACAACCACACCTAAGCCATTTTATCAATTGCGTAAAGTAACTGCGGTCAATGATACGCTGACCTTTGATAATGCTGGCACCCAAACCGTAAGCAATGATTTGACCTTGGCCGGGGATGCAACGCATGTTTTGACCTTAGTCAGCAATTCCCCGACAAATCAATATGATTTGATTTTGACCTCTGGTGGTACGCAGTCGATTAATTATGTGAATGTGACAGATGCAGATGCGTGCTTGGGGGATAGTGATCCATGCTCGTCGGGAACAGGATTAAAGCTGGTGGCGCGCAATTCATCTGGCGGGAATGGTGGCAATAATGATTTCTGGAGTTTTGGTTCAGCTACCTTTACCTGGGATGGGTCTGCATCCACAGACTGGGATGTACCAGCCAACTGGGATCTTGGTTTGGTGCCAAGTTCCATCGATACGGCAGTGATTGCCAATGTGGGTAGTCAACCTGCAACGTTGGCAACAAACGTGACGGTCAATAATTTAACGGTCAATGGCAGTGCCACTGTTGATCTAAACGGAAAGAATTTAATAGTTTCATCCATTTTATCGAATAGCGGGACGATTAAGCTATTTGGTTCGGAAACAGTGACGATCGGTACAGCTGATTCGGATTCCGGAACTTTTGAGTTTGTCGGTGATAATACAGCAAGTACCTATGATATTGCCAGCAAGTTTACGATTACAAATCCCGTCGACAATGCCTTTTACAATTTATATATCCATGACACCAATGGGTCGCCAGATACATTTTCCATCGGTGCTGCGGCGCTTAAGGTGTATGGGGCGTTGACTATCAATGGAGGGACGTTAAATGCATCTGCAGGAACAGTAGATGTGGATGGGGCCATGACGTTAACAACAGGTGTATTGATTGCACCAAGTTCAACAGCTGATACCGCTTTTACCGTCGGGGGCAATTGGACGCATAGCGCGGGGACGTTTACACATTCCAACGGTAAGGTGACATTTGATGGGTCAGGACAGTCCATTACCGGGTCGAATGCTTTTTATAGACTCCGTAAATTGGCGACAGCCACAGATACCATGACTTTTGATCACACTGCAACGCAAACAGTGGCCAATGATTTAACTTTGTCTGGGGTGAACACATCAAACTTGCTCAGTCTACGCAGTTCCTCTGCAGGCAATCAATTTGATTTAATTTTAACTGCAGGAACTCAGTCTTTAAATTTCTTGGATGTACAGGATGCAGATGCCTGTTTGGGAGATACTCAACCGTGTTCATCAGGAACAGGGACAGAATTACTAGCATTTAATTCTACAGGTCTGGCTCAAAATAATGATTTCTGGCAATTTACAGAGTTGTATTTCTCTGCTCCTTTAGACGGAAGAACAGTAGGTCCAACACCGACCCTGATTGGCGTTGGCCCAACCTCGTCGAATATTCTAATTTATGAAGGGCCAACATCCAGCTTAACCCTGGTAGCAACAGCTCGAACAGATACATCCGGGAATTTCCGGGTGGTGCTAGGCCAAGACCATGATACTGACGGGGCAACAACAATTCCTGCGAATACCCAATTAACAAACAGTAGTGGCGGTGTAGCGCATTTGTTAACGCCGTATTATGGCGTGACAGCAGGGATTACCAGTGGGATTACAGTTGTTACCTCTCCGCTGGCGACTCAGGTCCCTGTGATCACCTCTCCGGCGAATAATAGCCGGGTCAATGGTGCTAACCCAACCATCGTCGGTAACGGTAAGTTGAATCAAACCGCGACAATTATTGGCAATGATTCAGCAGGCAGCTTGTTGCTAAGTACCGTTGGTACAGGGCCAACATCCCCAACAGATGGAAGTTATAGTGTTGTTTTATCCACGGCATTGCTGTCTGGGGTTAATTATATTTCCGTCATTGTCGACGGGGTATCTAGTGATTTATACACCTACACCTTAACTGATCCATTTGGTGAGGTGTTTGATTCATCGACAAATGCCTTGGTTAAAGGGGCAACGGTGACTTTGTACCGTGTTACAACAAACAATGGGACATGCGCCAACTCAGTCAAGCATGAGGCCCTGGAAGGCTCAGATATCGACACCAATGATACGAACCCGTATACCACAGGGGCGGATTCCAGCTTGCCTATTGGGTTTTATAGCTTTTTGGCAAGCCCGGGGGATTATTGTATTGTTGTTTCAGCGCCGGATTATATCTACCCAACAACTATAACAAATTTGCCAAGCGGGCGCACGGTGATCAGTGGTTCTAAGGGTGAGATATTTACTGTTGGTTCGACGATTATAGAAATGGACCATCCATTAGACGGGACACCGACGTTATTGCGTATTGAAAAGAGTGCGAATAAGACTGATGCTCATATTGGGGATATTGTCACCTATACGGTCACCATCAAAAACCTTTCTTCGAATACGGTGACTGATATTTTAATAGACGACTTAATTCCGCCAGGGTTTAAGTATGTGGCCAATCGAGCTTTGATTGATGGTATTCCTATTACTACAGAACCCACAGGGAGTCGGCCACTGGTGTTTTCCGTCGGATCAATGATATCTGGCAGTGAAAAGACCTTGCGTTACCAATTAGTGATCGGTTCCGGTGTTTCAGTAGGTGCGTATAAAAATATTGCCAAGGCCAGGTACAACAGCGGTCTTGTTATTTCCAATACAGCAACGACAACTGTTAATGTGGTGCTTGACCCGTTGTTTGACTTAGGGGGTGTTATTGGAAAAGTGTTTTATGACTTAAATGAAAATGGTATCCAGGATGCGCCGGAATATGATGTGATGGAGCAAACCACCATCACAGAAAAGCCTGTGCCTAATGTGCAGATTGTCATGGAAGACGGGACGATTGTGACCACCGGGCGTGATGGGAATTTCCATATCCCGGCCCTTTTGCCTGGCCGCCATATTTTGCGTGTCGATGAACGCAGCTTGCCTCCGGGAACATATTTGACGACGGACAAGGCGGTGATTATTGAGATTACCGAAGGGTCAACGGTGAAAGCTAATTTTGGGATTAATGTGGATAGTTCACAGATTGTTGGTGAGGATGCGCAATTCTTCAATGAGAAAATCCGCTTGACCCAAAATCATGATCAGCCCAAGCCCCGTTTGAATGTGGCCATGTTTAATCCTGAATCTGCGGATGGCACAGGCAATGAGCTTGTGATGTATCAAGGTACCTTGGTGCGACCAGTTGAATGGCGGATGTTTACTAATTATCTTCCCTTTATCAGCGCTTGGACTTTTGACATCATTGATCGTGATACCCGACGACAAATCAAGAGATTTACCGGTAACCGGTTTAATATCAATGATCCAATCATTTTCAATGGCCGTGGGAATGATGATCAAATTATTCGCCCTGACCATAATTATTCATACCTGTTGACGGTGGAGGATGAAAAGGGCAACCGTGATACGACCCAAGAAGTTCCTTTGATCATTCGTGTGCTGCCAACTGAAGCAGAATACAAAAAGACGATGGAGCAAGATAAAGATAGCGATGAGAAACGTGCCCGGGCAGAGCGTTATGTGAAATGGGCGTTCGCGCAGACTAATGTCAACATGCTCGATCGTCAGCGCATACGCATTGAGGGGGAAACAGTTTTCTTAGACCGCCAAGGCCAGGACATTCGGGCGGTACGTGTAGTCAAGGATGGCCAAACCTTTGCCGATGTTCCTGTAGGGACAGCTCAATCCCTGATGCCGGCTGATTTGTTGACGTCGGGAATTAATGCCCAAGCTGCTAACAATAATATCGAAGTGATCTTGCCTAAGGGTGATTATATGTTAGAAGTTGTTGGCCCAGGAGGAGACCTTTCAGGGCCATCAAGCCCAGCGCCCGCTGGAGTTGAGGAGCAAGGTTTAAGCGGGGGAGTTCCTGCTGGCGGTGCTCCTTTGTTAAATGTGCCCGCTGTTAATGCCCCGATTAAGCGTTATAGCCGTAAACTAAAAGTCGGCGATGATTATATGATGTTCGTCGGGCTAGGTGATTTTAAAACAGGGTATGCCATGAACCAGGGCAATGTAGCACCTATTGAATCGAGTGATAAATTCCAGAAAGGATTCTGGAGCGAAGGCAAGGGCGCCTATTACTTAAAGGGCAAGATTTTAGGGAAATATTTGGTGACGTCGTCTTTTGATACAGACCGTGACCGTAAGGCCCTGTACCGTAAGCTAGATCCTAATGCATATTATCCGATCTATGGCGATGATTCCTCCATCAATTATGATGCCACCAATACCCAGGGCCCGTTATACTTACTCGTGCAGTGGGATAAGTCTTCAGCTATCTGGGGCAATTATGCCGTTGACTTTAATGATACGGAATTTGCAGCCTTCTCGAGGAGTTACTACGGCGGGAAATTGGATTATCAAAGTTTAAGCACCAATCCTTATGGCGATGCGCGCACAAAAGCTGTTACTTTTTATGCCCAGGTGCGTCAGCGCCCAGCTCATAATGAAATTCTAGCGACGGGCGGGTCCTTGTATTTCTTGAAAAATAAGGACATCGTTCCTGGGACAGTCAAGTTGCATGTTGAAATCCGTGACCAGGTCACTGGTTTGGTCGTCGGGACACGAGAAATGAAAAGTGGTGCGGATTTTGAACTGGATGAAAAAGAAGGCCGTTTGTTATTCTGGCAGCCAGTGTCCATGATGGCCAAGTCCTATTCGATTATCGGCGATGATTTACTCAATGGCAATCCCATTTACATTGTTTCTGATTATGAATATTTCATCCAGAATGAACTTGCAGAATCCAGTGAAGGGGTGCGCGTGGCCCAGGCTGTTGGCAACAATGTGGTCGTCGGCGGGACCTATGTGCGGGAAACGCAGGATGCCAAGAATTCCGAATTAAAGGGCACGGATGTGACGGTGCATTTAGGTCCCGAAGCAAAAATCCAAGCGGAATATGCCCAGACCAGTGCGGGCTCAACAGGAGCTTTTGTCTCCACCGACGGTGGTATTACGTATACCTCATTAAACACCGGTGATTCTGAAAAAGGTACAGCCTACGGGATTAAAGGGGATGCGCGTTTGTTTGAACGTATTGGTTTAAGTGGATATTACAAATGGATTGAAAATAGTTTTGCCACCGCGCAGACCGCAAATCAGCAAGGTAAGGAATTAGCTGGCTTGGCCATGACCTTTGATCTGACTCCGGTGACACGCTTGACTGCCAAGCAAGATATCCAGAAATTGATTAATAACACCAATCTGCAGACCCAAACCCAGGTGGGCGCTTCCCAAACTGTGACGACCATGGTGCAAATTGTCCACGAAGCCCGGCGTTTGCGTTTAACGGGTGAATACCAATTAAAGCAAGTTAAAGACAAGGTGGGAGATATTGTCTCGACGTCGAATGAAGAAGGCGCGGTAATGGCAGGTAAGGCCGAATATCAACTCACCGACCGGGTCAATGTGTCCTTGGCCCAGCAGGTTGATTTGAAAGATGCTTCAAAACAATTAACCACCGTCGGTGTGGATGCCCAGGTCACGGACCGGTTGGCTGTCAGGGGCCAGCAGGCTTTTGGGGAAAATGGCCGCGCCACGACGGTAGGGGCTACGGCAAATGTGACAGACAAGACAGCAATTTCAACGGACTATACCTTAACCCAATTAAATACCGGTGAACAGCAAAATACATCTGCCGTGGGTATTGAGCAAAAGTTGACAAAGGGATTAACAGCGACGGCCAATGTGGCCCAAACCCAATCTTCGACGGGTAATGGCTCAATTAGTTCGACCGTCGGGGCCAGGGGAGAATTAGGCAAGTCAGGTGCTGTCGAGGGGGCTATTGGCATGGTGCAATCAGCAGATGGTTCCCAGCAATCCACAGCGATCGGGACTTTAGGGGGATCGTTGCAGGTTGATAAAGATACGACGATTAAATCATCTGTGAACATGGGTGCAAGCATGAATAAGAGCGCTGTCAGTGGTGTGACAGATCCAACGCAGACCTCTCAAATCAATCATGGCATTACAGTTGAAGCCAGCCGTAATGAGGAAGTTGGAAAAGGCACATCAGGGGCAATTGTGAATGTGGATGAAAATGCAGCGGGTGGTAAAACAACAACAGTCACGGTTAATAAGACTGGAAAAATCAACGATCAGTTGCAGGCAGTTGCAGCCCAAAGCTTTGGTGTTAATTCCGGCGGAACAACCCAGGATGATAAATACAGCATTGTTAAAGATAAAGACGGGCGCAAATTAGAGGGTAGCCTGACCCGTCAGCAATCCGATAATTCAACAGGTGCCGGGCAAAGCAATATTTTTGGTTTATCCGGAGATGTTAATGACAAGCTTGCTGTTTTAGGGACAATTGAACGGGGACGGATCCAAAACCTGGACGGCACATTAACAAATCGTACGGCCTTTGCCTTTGGGGCAGGATATGTTCTCAAAGATACGGAAACTGCCGTCGAGAGATTAAAAAGTTCGACAAAGATTGAATTGCGTTTGGATGATAGCGTTACCAACCAGCGGCAGTTTGTGTTTTATAATGCCATTGAAGGCAAACCTACCGATAATATTGCGGTTATGAGCAAGATCGATTTTGGTAACACGGTCAATACAACCACTGGCCAGAAATTAGAACGGCATCAAGAAATTGTGTTGGGGGCAGCCTACCGTCCGGTGATGATGGATAATTTGAATTTAATCGGTCAGTACACGTATAAGGATAATTCCGGTCCAGTTGGGCAAACAGATGAGACAGGGGTTGACCGTAACCGCATGCAGGTGATTGCGGTGGATGCGATTTATGACATCAATGAGCAATGGCAATTGGCAGAAAAATTTGCCTACCGCATCAATGACGAAAAAGTTGCAGGCTTTGATTTTACCCGCACGCACACCTGGCTTATGATCCACCGCTTGAATTATAAAATTGACCGCAACTGGCAGGTCGGCGCTGAATACCGTCGGTTAACACAGGTGGAAGCCAAGGACAGCAAGCAAGGGATGTTGCTAGAATTAATTCGCAATATTAACGATAATGCCCAAATGGGGATTGGTTGGAATTTTACCCAATTTAGCGACGATCTGACGAATTTGAATTATACGTCCCAGGGACCATTCTTGCGCATGACCGGTAAATTCTATGATCGTACGCCTGAGGAACGTGAACGGGCCCGTGCGAAATGGTTGGATGACCGCGTGAATCAGTGGGCATGGTCCATGGTGCGTCGGGAATTATCCAAACCTGACAGCAAAATTGTGGAAGAGTTAAATGCCATGTTTGTGCAAGCAAAACATGCGCAACAACAAAATCAATATGATGTTGCTAAAGGTTTATATAAAGATATTATAACAGCAGGGCAAATGATGTTTAGTGAAGCGGAACAATATATCCGCAGCCAGATTGCCTTTGAAGAAAAATTGCAGCAATACAATAAGACAGCTCAAGAATATTTCCGTGGCGGAGATTATTTAAAAGCTAGAAAATTATGGGAGAAAGTTGTGGAAGATGCCCAAAAGCGTGTGGTAAGATAACGGCATATGTTGAAGCTGATTTTTTTCTATGTGTTGCTTTCTATAGGTTCACTGACCGTCTATGCGGACAATCCGCGTTCAGCATTAGATGGTAGTCCTTCCGTAGATTCTGCTTTTGTCGGCGATGACCATGCGACAGCTAAAGCACCAGACGAGGTGCCTGTGCCAGCAAAGAATCCATCGTCCCAGGAAAGTTATATTTACGATTTACGCAAACTCATCGATAAGTCCCGCCAGAATATCAAACGCGTTAATGAAAAGATCAAAGAACAGGCTGTGATCAAGCGTAATCAAAAACGCGAAGAAAAAGCCCGTGAATATTATGAAGAGGCAACCCGGTTGACGGAACAAGGCAAGTTAGCTGAGGCGCGCGAATTATATGAAAAAGCTGTGCGTATTACCGAGCATCCAGAAATGGCTTCGTATATTAAAGAAAGCGAACGTCGTTTGAAAAACCAGGATGCTGCTTTACGAAAAGAAAGTTCTTTGCGGGAACGTCAAATTGAAGTGGATGAGAAAACCCGCCAGGATCAGGCAGCCACAGCTTATGTAGAGGCGGTTTCCCTATATAAGGAACGTAAATTTAAAGAAGCCAAGCAAAGTTTTGAGCATGTGGAAGAATTGGTGCCTGATTATAAGGCCACGCGCAGTTATTTGAAATTGGTCGACCAAAGCCTGATTGAAGAACAGGCTGAAACTGTCAAGCAACAAAAAGTAGAGATGGAGCGTCAGGAAAAAGAAGTTGCAGTGGCCCGTGAGCGTGAAAAAGACCAATGGCGTCAGGAAATCGAGCGCAAAGAAAAAGATCGTAAGGATCAGATTAATAAACAGGCTCAGGATGTGTTTGCCCAGGCGGTAAATTTATACAAACAGAAAAATTTTAAAGATGCTAAAGAAAAATTCCAGGAAGTGGAATGGGTGGTCCCTAATTATAAAAACGTGCGTTGGTATTTAGGGCGCATTGATCAGGATGCTGCCTTGGCCCAAAAGCAAATTGAGGCTGATAAGGAAAAAGCTTTAAAAGAACAGCGTTGGAAGGAAGAATTATCTAAAAAGAAAGAAGAAGCTGAACGCATTAAGCACGAGGAAGATGCTAAAAAGCTGGAGATTAATAAGAAACAGGATGAAGCGGATTTTGTTTACCAGTCTGCCGTGACATTATTTAAGCAAGGTCATATGGATGAGGCTAAATTGAAGTTTGATGAAACCACAGCAATAGTTGCAAATTTTAAGGAAACTAATACATATCTGGAGCGCATTAAAAAGCAACAAGAGCAAAAGCAACAGGACGAGCAATATCAGGTTGTTTTTAAGGAAGCCAAAGATTTGTATGACCAGGGGAAAATTGATGAAGTGGTCCCTAAATTCGAGCATTTATTGACGATCAAGCCTAATGACCGTTCAGTAAAATCTATGCTCAAAGATGCTGTTAATAAACAGCGCAAGGCACGCCGCGAGCAAGAATTAAAACTTAAAAAGGAACAGTCAAAACAAGTTTCCGATCAGAAAAATAGAAATGAACAAAAGCCTGCTGAACAGAAAGTTGTTGAACAAAAGCCTGCTGAACAAAAGCCTGCAGAACAAAAAGTAGAACAAAAAGTAGAACAAAAAGTTGCAGAAAAATCAGATCAGATGGATTCTGAAGTTGCCAGAATTAAAGCGATGCAGGAAGCTGCACAAAAGGAAGCCAAGGCCCATGCTGCTACGGCATATGCGACAGACCAAAATCAGGTGATTGCGCAGGAACAAGCGGTTAAAGCACAGGTGGTTGCTTTAGAACAAGCAAATCCAAAACATACTTTAAAAGCAAAACAAAAAGAAATACAAAAAGAAAAGCGAAAAGAAGAAATAAAAGCCAAGGCAATCGAAAAAGCCAGGGCTGCTATTCAAGAGAAGCCACAGGAGCAGCCTAAGAAAAATATTCCTGTGATGACTGTTGAGGAACAAGCCAAAGAAGCCCAAGCTTTAGCCGATTTAGCAGAAAAATCCCAGCGCCTATATAGCCAAATTCAGAAAATGACGGATGACCGTTATGTAGGGACAGCCAAACGCAAGATGGCCAAGGTGGACCAGGTTTTACAAAATTTAAGAGAAGAAAAAGAACGGACATTGCGTAAGGTACGTGAAGAACAAATGCGTCAAAATCAAGAAGAGTATAAGACTCAATTAGAGAAACGTCGTTTGCAGGCAGAAGATAATTATCAAAAAGCCTTAGAAGCCTTGCGTAGCCGTGATTTTGACCAAAGCAAACGCTTATTCCTGGAAAATGAAATTCTTTCGCCAAATTTTAAAGACACGCGTTCGTATTTAAATCGCATTGAATTAGATAAAAGTGCTGCTTTAACCCAAGCTGCTGAAGAGAAAGAGCGCACAGAAGTTCAAAAGCAGAAGGAATTGGAACGCCAGCGTGAACAAGAGCGGAATGTGCAAGTCCAACGTTTAGCTGATGAGGCGGCCAAAATTAATGATGAAGTGTTGCAAATGTCCAGGGACAAGAATTACGACGGTGTGAGGATTAAATTTGATGAATTAGAAAAGATACTGGCATCTATTGAATCTATTAAATCTGCTGCTGCCCAGGAAAAAGATAAAGAAAAGACAGAAAAGAAGCAGGAAAAAGAAATTAAGGTTACAACCAAAGAATCCTTGGTAGCGATCAGGGAAGAAAAAAAGCAAGAAGCCCAGCGTCGTCATTTTGTTGAACGGCCAAGAACGGTGTCCGAGTATAAGAATCGTGACCGTTGGCGGCATGATGATGTGATGTATAACGAAGGAATTGATTTATATAGGAAAGGCCTCTATACCCAAGCACGTTTGATTTTTGAAGAATTGTCCAACCATGGGGATAAACGTGCTGACGGTTGGGTTAAAAAGATGGATCGGGTGATCGAAGACCAGGTGGTTAAAAGTAAAAGGGATGAGGCAAAAGAACGTACGACCTTTATTCAAGACCGCATCCGTCAGGAACGTCGTGTGGATGTATTAGTCAATAGAGAACAGGAACGCCAGTTAAGTTTAACTAAGGCCTTAGAACGTCAGCGTCGTGCTTTAGAAGATGAAGATATGAAGGAACGTCAGCATGTGGAGGCTATTAAATTCCGAGAAAAAGAACGCCGCCGCTTAGAAAAGGAAGAAGAAAAGCTGGAAGCTAAGCAAAGAAGCGATCGTAAGAAATATAAATTCCGCACAATGGAAGTTGCCTCAAAAACTGCAGAGAAAGATTCCAAGAAAGCTCCAAAGAAGGCTGTGGAAAACAAGGTTGAAGAACAACCAAGCGTAGATGTAAAGCAGCCTTCTGCAGAAGTTGTTGCTGAGAAAGAAAAAGAAGAAAAGATAGAGTTTTCCAAGAAGCGCAAAGCTGCTTTAGAAGAAAAATATAATGCCCAAGAGCGTGAAAAGCAACGCCTGGCGCAAATTGAAAAAGATAAGCAGCGCAAAATTGAAGAAGCAAAAAGGGCAGGAGATTTAAAGAAGCAGGAAGAGGAAAAGAAAATTGACGAGAAAAATAAACGCGAAGAATTGCGCAAACAAGAAGAGCAGAAAAGAATCGACGATAAAAAGAAATTAGAGGAGCATAAGAAAGAATTAGAACAAAAGAAGCTGGATGAAATTAAAAATCGTCAGGAGCAAAAAAAGATTGCTGGACAAAAAAGATTGGAAGAGAAAGAGCGTCGCGCCAAAGAAATCCATGAAGCGCGTATGGTACAAGAAAAACGCAGGCTAGAGCTTTTAGAACAACAACGGCTTTATCGTGCAAAAGAAGCGGAAAACCGTCGTATCGAAGCCCAGGAAAGGGAACGTCAGCGTTTATTGATGCAATCGACGGATTTGCCTGTGCCGTTACCGCCTCCTGATGTTAAGGTTATCCTTAATCCACCGCCGACTCCTGTGTCGCAACCCGTGATTACCCAGCAGCAAACGGTGGTGCAAAATCCTCTTCCTGCGCCTGTTGTTGTACAACAGCCAGTGCCAGTTACTCCTGCCTATGTTCCAAAGGCCCCTGATATTGATGATGCGATTCGCCAACGTCGTCAGAAGATTGAATCTGAGCGTATGCAGCTAAGGAAGGAGCGGGAAACAACCGTTGATGATATGTATAAGGAAGCTGTTGGTCTTTATCAAAGTGGCCAGTATCAAGAAGCTGCTGTGAAATTTCAGGATGTGCGTGATATTTTACCTGGGTATAAAAAATCTGATGATTATATACGGCGGTCAGCTGTGAAAGCAAGCCAACCTAAACCAACACCTCGTCTGGCTCCGTCGAAATCCAATCGTTCAAGTGCGATACAAAATGCGCTTGATCAATTTGATCCAACTCATCCCTAATCACAAATGAATCACCTGCGTGACCAACAGAGTCCGTATTTATTACAACATGCGGACAATCCTGTGCATTGGTATCCATGGGGCCCGGATGCATTTGCCCAAGCTAAGAAATTAAATCGTCCCATTCTTTTATCTATAGGATATTCCACCTGTCATTGGTGCCATGTCATGGCCCATGAATCTTTTGAATCTGAAGATATTGCAGCCATCATCAATGATAATTTTATTGCCATTAAAGTTGACCGCGAGGAGAGGCCAGATATTGACCATGTGTATATGAATGCCGTAGTTGCTTCAACTGGTCAGGGGGGTTGGCCTTTGACAGCGTTCTTAACACCAGATAAGCATATGTTTTATGGGGGAACATATTTTCCACCATATGCCAAGTGGGGACAGCCAGGGTTTGTAGATGTGCTGCGTTCAGTCAGTGCGGCTTGGCGTGACCAGCGTGATGAAATTGTCGCTTCAATTCAGTCAGCATTGGAGCAACCCCGAGGTGTTGAGCCAATACATAACGTTACACCGTCGTTAGATGAAACTCTGGCAACTCAAGTGATTAGTCATTGTGCTCAACAATTTGACCGGATGTATGGTGGTTTTGCAGCAGCACCAAAATTTCCCATGGCTCATACCCTGTCATTTCTATTGCGTTACCACCACTATTATAACTACGAGCAGGCGCTTAAGATGGCAGAAAAAACTTTATCAATGGTTTGTCGTGGGGGCATTTATGACCATGTGGGAGGGGGTGTTCATCGTTATTCGACGGATGGGCGCTGGCATGTGCCACATTTTGAGAAAATGCTTTATGACCAAGCCTTATTATTACGGGCATTAATCGACGGGTATCAAATTACAGGGGAATTGGAATTTAGAAATGCCGGCTGCAGTATTGCGGATTATGTTTTGCGAGTCCTCACAGATTCTCAGGGAGGATTTTATTGTGCTGAGGATGCGGATAGCATGCCTGTTGGTGGCTCGCATCCCCAGGAAGGTGCTTTTTATGTATGGCACTACAACGAGGTGGAGCAAATATTAGGGAAGGACCATGCAGCGATTTTTGCTTTTTGTTATGGTTTAAAGCCTGATGGAAATGTTCAAGCTGACCCTCATGGTGAGTTTATTTCTCAGAACGTTTTATATCAAGCGGTAAGTATAAAAGAGGCTAGCGTCCATTTTAACAAGAGCGAAGATGAGATTGAGAATATTTGTCAACACAGCCTGGATGAATTATTTTCTCATCGACAACAGCGTCCAAAGCCCCATTTGGATGATAAGGTTTTAGCAGACTGGAATGGCCTGATGATCGCAGCCTTGACACAGGCCGCCTGTGTGTTCGGCGAGCAGAAATATCTGGATGCGGCATCTAAAGCTGCGGATTTTATACTGGCAAATTTATTCAAAGACGAAAAATTGCAGCATCGCTGGCGTCAGGGAGAATCAGGCATTGATGGCATGCTCGATGATTATACAGCCATGATGTTAGGCCTAATAGCCCTTTATGAAGCTGTTGGTAAAGAACAGTACTTAACCTCTACAATAACCATGGCCAGGATTGTAAAAGAATATTTTTGGGACCAAGAGGCAGGTGGTTTTTTTATGACGGACGCACGTCATATGGATTTAAATGCCCGGCCGAAGGATTTTTATGATGGGGCAATGCCGTCGGGAAATGCCATGGCATCCATGGCCTTGTTTCGTTTAGGACGATTGACCCATGATCAGCAATGGGAACAATTATCAGTAAAACTTTGGCAAGCAGCACGTGCATCATTGTTAGAGCGATACCCAAATGGCGGCACTTTTCATTTATATGCGTGGCTAGAAGCCCGGCAACCGCCATTGGACATTTCCTGGCCAAGCAAGGCGTTATCTCACGTCGGTATTGCTCAAATGCGCAAAGTGGTGTATAAACATTTTATGCCTCATGCGGTTTTTAGCTGGGGCGAAGCTTCGGGAGTTGTTGTTTGTAAATCCGGGGTTTGTCAGCCACCTATTACCAAGGCTGATGATTTAGAACATTTAATTTTATCGTGAGGATTAGATTATGTGGCGATATATATTTATAGGTTTATTTATCCTATCTGGCGTAGCAGGTTTTTTGACCATTCAGTTTAACCGTAACCAAGAGGGACAAGAGGGATGGGTTAAAAAAGCCATGAAGACGGTGGGCTTGTCCAACAAGGAACAAGAACAGCGTTATAAGATCCAAGAAATGTTAGACGGTATTGATAGGGACAAAGATGCTTTAACAGAGGCTTTGGAAAACCGGCAGCGTATTTTAGAAGAAGCAAGGGCCAAGGTATCCTATTTAACGGAACAAATCAGTGAGGCGAGTGAGAAAAATAATGTGGATTTATTAAGGCTTAAAGATTTACTCGACCAGATGGAATCGCAAAGCCGGCTCATGGTTGAGCACGGCAAAGAGTTAACAGAATATAATCAGCAATTAATCAAGCAGCGCCAGCAAGTCATGGAAAATATGTTAGACCAGAAAGTAGAAAACTCCGTAATAGCCAAGCAGATGAGCGAATATGCCAATGATGTTCTGACCTATCGGGGAAAATCTGTTGCTGATACGGCAGCAACGGCGCAACAATTGACCGATCTTTCCGATAAATTTAACCAGCAATTACAGGATTTTCAGCAACGCATGGGTTCTGTGGCGATTCCCATGATGACAGGCTTGTCTGATATCCGTAACCGTGTCAGTGATTTAGCTGTGCGTATTCGGAACAATCAAGAGCAGCT
>CAZHGK010000016.1:15373-25084 GCA_964532095.1 uncultured Planctomycetales bacterium
AACCGTTTAACAGCTCGTCAGGCAGAGATGGACGTGATGCGTGAGCGCATTAATGGTTTTGTGGCAGATAATCAGCAAAAGGTAGATGATAAAAGGATCCAGATGCAAGACCAGAAATTTATTGCTGACCAGCGTTCCCGGGATATGTTGGAAAAACTAAGAAACCAGAAGTCTTTATAAAAGGATTGATATGAAAGCTGTAAAAATTATTTTTGCCATTCTTTTAGGTTTGATCGTCGTCATTGGTTTAGGTTTGTTTATTTTTGTTAAGACATTTAATTTAAACAAGCACCTGCCACAAATTACTGCTGAGCTCTCTAAGTCTTTGGGCCGCACAGTGAATATTTCCAAAGCAGATTTGAATTTGAGTTTTTCCCGAGGGATTTATCTTCAGTTAAGTGATTTATCGATTGCGGATGATGAACGTTTTAGCAAGGAAGCTTTCTTTGTTCTGCCGCAGGCGCAATTGGGCGTGCAAATCTTGTCGTTATTGACAAAGCATACCATTGATATTGGAGATATTGTTTTAACTCATCCAAGCATACAAATTATCCGTGATGCTAAAGGGATGATTAATGCACAGACCATTGCTACTCCAACAGACGTTTCGACAGAAACTGGTGCAACGCCAGAGCCACCCCAGGCAAAGGCATCTAAATCGTCAAGTGTCCAAGGATTGCCAGCATTGAGCATTAAATCCATTGTGGTTAATGAAGCGCAGGTCCATTTCGTCGATCTAAATCCTGCCATGCCCTTGGATATTCATATTCCCGTCGTTAATATTAAGGTAGAAGGCCTCTCTTGGAATAATTCGTTTGATATCACGGCTAATGCCCAGGTATTTGCCAATGGACCCAATATCTTTATTAAATCCAAAGCAAGGTTGGATATGGCAGCTTCTGCTATGACGGTTGAACATACCGATGCTAATCTGGACTTGGCGACGATAGATGCTGCTCAGTTAAAAACGCTTAGCCCGATCTTGGCCCAAGCGCCATTACCTAAATCTTTATCTGGGCAATTAACGGCAACCGTTCCTTCATTTACGGTAGGTGCTAATGGTGTTTCAGGTTTTAATGCCGCAATAGTTTTAACAAATGGCACAATCGGCATGCCAGCACCAATCCCAAGTTTGTCGAGTGTGAGTATTTCCTCGACGGTTGATTTGGCAGATGTGCATGTGAAGGAATTCTCGCTAGGCTTGGGCGGTGGTAAGGTGACAGGCACAGCCGATTTATTAGGGTATGTGCAATCCCAATCCTACAAGTTTAATGCAAAGCTTGATGGATTATTCGTTGAGCAGTTAGTAGACCAAAAGGATTTACCTGTTGGTGTTAAGGGAAAATTATCTGGCCAGGTGAGTGGTGGGTCCCAAAGTTTTGATCCCATGGTCGCGCTACGGAACATGAATGTGCAGGGAGATTTTCGTCTAAATGAAGGGGTCTTAGAGCGTCTTAATATCAGCAAGATTGTTTTAGGTTCTGTTTTAGGAAAGATTCCGGGATTAGCTGAAATGGCAGATGGCTTTCTTGCCCAGAAAATTAATGACGCCATCGGCGATGAAAGCAATGTGATTGACCAGGCAGGGTTGAAATTTAATATGCATGATTTAATTGTCGTTATTGAAGATGGATTCCTAAATTCCAAGCCCTTGACTGTAAAAGCCAAAGGAACCATGCCTTTGCGAGGTGAAACGCAAATTAATGTCAGCACTATCTTTACTAAAGAGACAACAGACAAGATTGTGAGCAAGGTCAAAGAATTAGAGAGCTTGAAATTAGATGATGGATTAATCCATGTCGATGGTATCATTGGTGGTGAACTTCCCAATTTGAAGTTTACCCCAGATGTGGATATTTCCAGAATCGGCAGGAATGTGGCGGTTAATGAAGGTAGCAAAGCTTTAGATAAGGTGATTGAAAAGAATCCTGAAGTGGGCCAGATTTTAAATGCGGTGTTTGGCGGGAATAAGGATGCTGCTGCGTCTGGTGATCAAGGGGCAGCAGATAGCCAGGGGCAAAGCAAGTCCAAAGAGCTTATTAACAATGTGCTAGGGAATATTTTTAAATGAACAAAGGTTTAATCGGTCCAGCAATCGTCTTTATTGCGCTAGCCATGATTGCATTTTATTATGTTATTTATCGTCACGCCGTGATTGGAAATTAATATGCCGTGCTCAGACAGCTCATCAGGAATTAATATCACCATCGATCATCAAGATCGACTGGTGCGTTTTCAATTTGCTAAAATCACATGTTCCAGCGAGATTAGCGCGGATACCGGTTTAAATAAATTTTGTGTCGGCAAGACGCTTGATGAAATCTTGGAATTAGATTTTTATATGCTGCGTTCGGTGTTGGATTTAAATAACGACGAGGAACGTCAGTTTATTATGTACCTGGAATTAGACACCTTAAAGGCAGGTATTGCCCAGTACCTGGGCATAGACCATCCAAGTGTTGATCCAGACCGTTGCCGCATTACCTCTGTCGAGTATGGGGAAGATGTGATTGAAATCGCGGAAGTGGTTTTGCCACCTAAAGAATTACCTAAAATAACGCCTTGTTCAAAAGCGAATTAGGTTACTTCTTTTCCAATTGCCATCAATAATTTACCTGAACGCACGTATTCTGCAATCCCGTATTTCTTCATCAGCACTTCAAATTCATCTAATTCAGCTGACGTTCCGCTTTGGGCAATGATTAAACGGTTGTCGTGGGTGTCCACGATCTTAGCGTGGTATTTTTTGCTGTGCTTAAGGATGGCAGCCTTGGCAGCTGGGGTCGCTTTGATTTTGATAATAGCCAATTCACGTTCAATCGAGTGAGAGGGGTCATGCTCTTCACAGTGGATGACATCAATGAGCTTGTTGACGTTCTTGATGATTTGGTCCAAGGTTTGCAGGTCGCCCTTGGCTGTTAAGGTCATGCGTGAATATTTTGGATTGACCGTTGCCGAAACCACGAGAGAATCGATATTGTATCCCCGACGGGCAAACACGAGCGCAATGCGCACCAAGACGCCGGGTTTATTGGCCACTAAAACGCTGATGGTATGAATAGGTGTTTTTTGTTCCATATATTTTCCTTAGGTGGATCCCGATGGTTTTTCCATTTTCACTGTTGGTTTTTCCACAATCATGTGATGCGCGGATTTACCAGCAGGGATCATCGGAAACACGTTATCTTCTTTAATGACTTCCGCGTGAATCACGCAAGGGCCAGGATATTCCATGGCTTCTTTCATGACAGAGGCGCATTGGCTGCTTTCCTTGATGTTAAAACCTTTCACCCCATAAGCGTCTGCTAATTTGACGAAATCAGGATTGCCTTCCAAATCGACACCAGAAAGGCGGTTATCGAAGAATAATTCTTGCCATTGGCGAACCATGCCAAGGTATTTATTATCGATAATTAGCACCTTCACCGGCAATTTATGGATGAACACGGTGGATAATTCGTAAAGGGTCATTTGGAAACCGCCGTCACCGACGATGGCCACGACCAAGTCTTTAGGGGCAGCAAATTGAGCGCCGATCGCTGCAGGGAAACCATAACCCATGGTCCCAGCCCCGCCAGAGGAGAGCCAGTAATTGCCCTTGTCCGACAGGTAAAATTGTGCAGCCCACATTTGATGTTGGCCCACATCGGTCGTCACAATGGCACGGCCCTTGGTGACCTTGTAACAGGTATCAATAACTTCCTGAGCAGTTAAGCCGGCAGTCTTGGAATATTTCAAAGGAAATTCTTTTTTGTAGTAATTAAGTTCTTTAAGCCAATCCGCCGTATCTAAGGGTTCGACTAATTTCACTAATTCCTCGACGACTTCCTTGGCATTGCCCACGACAGAAGCATCAGGCATGACGATCTTATTAATTTCTGCAGGATCGATATCAATGTGCAGTTTCTTGGCACCAACGCAGAATTCCTTATTGTTGCCGTTGATGCGATCGTCCCAACGGGAACCGATCGATAAGATCAAATCGCAATTAATAAGGGCTTTATTTGAATACGCTGTCCCGTGCATGCCCAGCATCCCTAATGAGAGAGGATGGGTTTCAGGGAATTCGCCTTTACCTAATAGGGTGTTTGTCACAGGGGCTTTTAATTTTTCTGCTAATTTTTTAATGGCATCGCCTGCTTTGGCAATCACTGCACCATGTCCGACGAGAAGTAAAGGTTTTTTAGAACCTTTAAACATTTTAGCCATTTTAACAATGGCAGCTTTGTTTGCTTTAGGTGGAATTTTATAACCAGGGATGTCCATGGCGGGATCTAAGGATTCGCCAGTAAATGGGGCAGAGGTAATGTCCTTAGGGAGATCAATTAACACAGGGCCTGGACGACCGGTTTGGCAAATATGCCAGGATTCCTTGATAATCCTGGGGATGTCATTAGTGTTTTTGACTAAGTAGCTATGTTTCACCACAGGCATGGTAATGCCGGCGATATCTGCTTCTTGAAACGCGTCTTTGCCGAGCATGGAGGTAATGGTTTGTCCGGTTAACACAATCATGGGCACGGAATCCATTTGTGCGGTTAGGATCCCCGTGACGGTATTGGTAGCGCCTGGGCCAGAGGTCACAAGCACAACGCCAGGTTTGCCAGTCACGCGGGCGTAACCATCCGCCATGTGAGTGGCGCCTTGTTCGTGGCGCACTAAAATGAGTTTGATTTTTGAGCCAACAAGGGCATCGAAGATGGGAATAGCAGCTCCGCCGGAAAGCCCCCAAATGTACTCAACACCAAAGCTCTCTAAGCATTTGATTAGGGCTTCGGCGCCGTTAATAGATTTTTTCATAATAATCCTTTTTTAAAACATATTGGCAGTAGTCAATAAGGGGGTTATAATACCATAAAATTTTTAGAGGTGCCAATGGATTTATTATTGCTTTCCCGTATTCAATTTGCCGTCACCATCATGTTCCATTACATCTACCCGCCGCTATCGATTGGCCTGGGGCTGGTGATCGTGGTTTTAGAAAGCATGTATATGCTGACAAAAAACCCGCTTTACCACAAGGCGACCAAGTTTTGGGTCAAGGTCTTTGGTTTGGTGTTTGCGATCGGTGTGGCGACGGGGATTGTCATGGAATTTGAATTCGGTACCAATTGGGCCACCTATTCCCGTTATGTCGGCGATGTGTTTGGCAGCGCCTTGGCAGCAGAGGGGGTGTTTGCTTTCTTTCTTGAATCTGGGTTTTTGGCTATCTTGCTTTTTGGTTGGGATAAGGTTAGTCCATTTACGCATTGGTTGTCGGCCTTGCTTGTTTGTTTAGGGGCGCATTTTAGTTCGGTGTGGATTGTTGTTGCTGGCTCATGGATGCAGACGCCGGCAGGGTATCATATCATCGGAGAAGGCTTAAAAGCGCGGGCAGAAATCACGGATTTCTGGGCCATGGTGTTTAATCCTTCGTCGATGGAGCGGTTATCGCATGTGGTGTTTGGGTGCTGGATTACCGGCGCTTTTTTTGTTTTAAGTGTCAGCGCTTTTTATTTATTAAAGAAGCGTCATGTGGAATTTGCCAAGATATCGATGAAGGTGGCCTTATCCATTGCCTTGGTAGCAACATTTGCCCAGTTATGGACGGGCCGTATTAGTGCAGAAGGGGTTGCCCGCAATCAGCCAACCAAGCTTGCTGCCATGGAAGCGCATTTTGATGCCAATGCCCCGGCGGATTTATATTTATGGGGCTGGGTGGACGAGAAAAATCAGGAAGTGAAATACGGTTTACGTATTCCTGGGATGTTAAGTTGGTTAATCCATGGGGATGCGCGTAAGCCTGTCGTCGGGATTAAGGGTTTTAAGAAAGAGGATTTGCCGCCCATTAACATTGTGTTTCAAACCTATCATTTGATGGTGGCGATTGGTATTTTCTTAATCTTTTTGACCATTGTTTGTGTGGTGTGTTTCTGGCGGGATAAATTATTTCATACGCCATGGCTGTTAAAAATTTTAGTGCCCTCAGTGTTATTGCCGCAATTGGCTAACCAGATCGGGTGGATGACGGCAGAAGTTGGTCGTCAGCCGTGGATTGTGTATGGGTTACTTAAAACCAGCGACGGTTTATCTAAAGCGGTCAAAGCTGATGCGGTGATGGCATCACTGGTTATGTTTACATTAATTTACTCGTTACTCTTTGCGCTTTTTATTTTCTTGCTGAATGATAAGATTCAGCACGGGCCTGAAGAGATAGAGAAGCAGCGCGATACACAGCAGCATAGAGCGTAGCTTTTGGGTGCCGTGAGGGTTGAGAGAATCTTGCCCGACCCCATAAACAGTAGGAGTATGTAATGGATTTGCATTTAACATGGTTTATTCTCGTCGGTGTCTTATTAGCCGGCTACGCCATCTTAGACGGTTTTGACCTAGGCGTCGGCGCCTTGCATTTATTTGCCAAGGGCGATTATGAGCGCCGTTTAATGATCAATAGCATTGGTCCGGTGTGGGATGGCAACGAAGTCTGGTTAGTCACGATGTGTATGCCACCATGGCGTCCGGGTTTTATCTGGCGGTATTCTTACTTTTGTTTTGTTTGATTTTTCGCGCAGTGGCCATTGAGTTTCGTAGCAAGCATCCTTCGCCGGTATGGCGTCAATCGTGGGACGTGGCTTTTTTTGTGGCCAGCATCTGCGCTGCCTTACTATTTGGGATTGTCCTGGGCAATATGATCTGGGGCATTCCTTTAGGGGCTGATAAAGAGTTTCAGGGAACGTTTTTAGGATTGCTTCATCCCTATGCCTTATTATGCGGGGTGATGGTGGTGGCCATGTGCATGATGCACGGGGCCATTTATGTGGTGATGAAAACAGAAGGGGAATTTCACGATAAGGCCCGAGGCTGGGTCAAAAATACCATTATCTTTTTTGTGATTTCCTATGTGGTCTTAACCATGGCGACGATGTTGTATACACCGCACATGGTCGATCACATCAAAAGATATCCTATCTTTTTTGTTATTCCCATTGTGAAGCTGTTAGCTATTGCTAATATCCCACGGTGCATTTATAAGGGGTGGGATTTTCTGGCTTTTATATCATCAAGTGTAGCCATTGTGTTATTTATGTTATTATTTGGTTCTGGTATTTTTCCAAACATGGTGTATTCTAATCCTCATCCGGAATACAGTTTAACCATTTATAATGCGGCCTCATCCACTAAGACATTGGGGATTATGTTTAACATTGCTTTAATCGGCATGCCCATTGTTTTAGCTTATACGTTTAGTATTTATTGGATCTTCCGCGGTAAAGTCAAAATAGACGAGAATAGTTATTAATGATCAATCCTTTCGGTTTATCTAAAGTAAAACATGTGATTGCGGTTTCTTCCTGCAAAGGTGGGGTCGGAAAATCTACGATCGCGGTTGCCTTGGCGCGGATCTTAAAAGAACGCGGCCTTTCCGTCGGTATTTTTGATGCGGATGTGTATGGGCCCTGCGTGCCAGCCTTGTTAAATATTAAAGACACTCCTGAAATCTTTATGGATGAATTTAAAATGCTTTTGCCAGCAGAATATGACGGGTTTAAGGTGATGTCTTTTAAATTCTTAGCGGGGGATGAGCCGATATTATTGCGCGGGCCTATTGTGACCCGATATTTGCAACAAATGCTTTTGCAAACCAATTGGGGACAGCTGGATTTTCTAGTGATTGATATGCCCCCAGGTACTGGGGATGTGGCCATCACGGTGGCTCAGTCGATTAAATTAAGTACGGCAATTATTGTGACCACCCGTCAGGATTTATCCGTTGAAGTGATGGCGCGGGGGGTTAAGATGTTTGACCATTTAAAGGTGCCGATGCTAGGCCTGATTGAGAATATGTCGTATGTGGCGTGCAATGACTGCCAAAAGCCCCAAGAAATTTATGGGCCTAGCCGCAAGAATGAGCTTAAGTCCCAATTAAATCTTCCCACGCTCGCGGAAATTCCTTTTGTCCGTGGGCCCATTGATTCCTACCTGAAACCTGTTGTTGATCTTTTAACTAAATCACTTTAGTAATTGGGCGAGCTCACCATTTTCATGCATTTCGGTGATAATGTCACATCCGCCGACAAATTCACCATTGATGAAAATTTGCGGGATGGTTGGCCAGTTGGTGAATTCCTTGATGCCTTGGCGTAATTCTTCGCTTTCAAAGATATTGTGGTCTTTGACAGGGACATTGTATGACTGCAGGATTTGTACAGAACGGGCAGAGAAGCCGCACATGGGTTGTTGGGCTGTGCCCTTCATATAAATAACAACCTTGTTATTTTTGATTTCATTTTCAATAGTGCTACGTAATTGTTCTGTTAACATTTGATCTCCTTACTTCATGTTATATTTAATTTTTTCAGTTTCCCACCGAGCTGGTGTGAATGTTTTAAGGCCCAAGGCATGGACCACATTAAAAATATCACTGATGGCAGCCATGACCATTTGCTGCTGCTTGATCGTCGGCAAACCTTCAAAGGCTGGGGAGATGACAAAGGCTTGTAAATGCTGGCCATCATCCATGGGGTCAAATACATGAGCCACGGAGCCGGGCAATTCTTCTTCAATACGTCGTTTAATTTCGTGGATTGTCATTTTTTGTACCCTCTTACCGGGTACTCTTGTTGTCGTAATTATTATCAAACCACTTAATAATATCCATCGATTCGTACAGAGCTTTTCCATTAATAACGAGGCAGGGGACTTGGGTTTTGCCACCGATTTTTCTTAATTCATCGCTGTACTCAGGATTTTCTTTGATGTCTTTCATGGGAACAGAAATGCCTTTTTGGCTTAGGAAATCTTTCACTTTTTGGCAATAAGGGCAGCCCTTAAAATGGTAAAGTGTTAATGTTTGCATAAGCCCTCCACAAATTCGATCACCTTCTGTTCAAGTTCCACATTATACAGACGATTCATTTCTTGTAAACAGGTAGGTGAGGTGACGTTAACTTCAATTAGGTAATCGCCGAGCATGTCAATGCCGACAAAATATAGCCCGAGTTTTTGTAAATGAGGTTTTAAGATTTCAACAACTTCACGATCCCGTGCAGTGATGGTGGTTGCCTCTGGTTCTCCGCCGGCAAAGAAATTATTACGATGTTCTTCTTCGCTGTGGACACGTAAAACCGCACCTAATATTTCCCCGTTAAGCAATAAAATGCGCTTATCGCCCTTTTTTGCTTCAGGAATATATTTTTGCAGGATGATGGGCTTATCATACCGTTGGGTTAAGGTTTCCAGGATCACATTGGTATTGGTGTGAGGCGTTTCAATATAAAACACGGATTCACCACCAAAGGCATTGGTTGGTTTGGCAATGACGTTTTTATATTTAGTGGCAAATGCTAAAAGGTCTTTCTTGTTTGCAGAAATTATCGTTGGTGGCGTAATATTTTTAAACTGAGCGCCCCAGATCTTTTCATTAACTGTGCGGATGCCATGGCTAGAATTGACAACCGGGATATGTTTAGGCAAATGGTCCAAGAGCCAGGTGTTCATCAGGTATTGTTCATCAAACGGGGGATTGGGGCGAATGAATACGGCGTGCACATCATCTTGTGAAAGCTCGACTAATTGTTCGTTAACGAATGGCTCATGGGCCACAGCCTGTGGCCGAACACTAATGGCATGAAAATGCAATTTCCCTTCAATAAAACTAATGCCATCTTCGGGTAGGTAAAACACTTCATGTCCCCGTCGATGCGCGCCTAACATGAACATGAAGGTAGTGTC
>CAZHGK010000017.1:0-25060 GCA_964532095.1 uncultured Planctomycetales bacterium
GGTATGAAACATGTGCCCCTTCGTTGGTTAAGGCCAGCTGTGGATTAAGATTTGAATATTTATTTAATCAAACACCGCAGATACGCAAAAATGAAGGACATATTTTATTAACACTCGAAGGCTTGCCTCAAGTGGTAGATATGGTTAATTATGTTTTAAATCAATGGCCGGCGCAAACTTCATACAAATTACGAATTCGTGCGCATCCAGTTTTACCTGTGAGCCAATTTGTGCATCAATTGGATAAGAATCCTGCTCATATGCCTGGTGTGGAAGTTTCTAAGACATCTTTATCTGAGGATCTTAAGTGGGCAGACACGGTGATTTACTGGGGAAGTACAGTGGCCTTAGAAGCTCTGTGTGTAGGGGTTCCGGTTATCCATTTTGATAATGGGTCTTTGCTTAGCTTTGATCCTTTATTTGAGCTTAAAGATTTTAAATGGCAGATAGTTAAAGACACTCCTTTGATTGCTGTTTTAAATGAAATTGCTTCATTATCTGAGGCGATTTATGAAGGTAAACGTCGGGCAGCCATGGACTATATGTCCCAGTATTTTTATCGCATTACACCCTCCGCCATGCAGCTTTTTCTGAAAACATAAGAGCAAATTCATTTTTTGACTTTAGGGCTATGTTTTAATAGAATATCCCCTAATAATATTTAAATTATGTAGTTATGTCACCCCCGAGTGTTTTTGTCGGGGGTCTAGAATTTTGGATTCCCGATTAATACATTCGGGAATGACGATAAGGAAAATATGCACAAAAAGCTAAAATGTGTGATTATTGGCTATGGCTACATGGGAGAAATCCGCCGTGCAGTCATTGAACGTAAAGAGGATCAATTAACCCTGTTGGGGATTTTTGATACCAATCCTGCTTTTAAAACCAAGCTGCCCCATCTGCATTTTTATAATACATTGGAAGAAGTTTTTACAGCCACGCCCGATATTGTTTTTGTGTGTACACCCAACGTGTTTTCTCCAGAAATTTGCATCAGTGCTTTAAATAATGGTATTCATGTGTTTTGTGAAAAACCGCCTGGTCGAAATGTGGCAGATATACAGGCTATTCGCCAAGCAGAAAAACCAGGTTTGAAATTAATGTTTGGTTTTAATCACCGTTGGCATCCAGGTATTCTTAAAGCCAAGGTTATTATTGAAAGTGGCCGTTTTGGACGTTTAATTAATGTTCGAGGCATTTATGGCAAAAGCGGAGGCGTTTCTTTTAAGCGTTCGTGGCGTAATGATCGCTCTGTGTCTGGTGGGGGGATTTTATTGGATCAAGGTATTCACATGCTTGATTTATTCCGTTATTTTGCGGGTGATTTCTCCACGGTTAAATGTATTGCGAGCAATGGTTTCTGGAAACTGGATGTGGAAGACAATGCCTTTGTGATTTTAAAAGGAGTTGAGGGAATCGATGCCATGCTGCATTCCTCAGCCACATTTTGGCGGCATACGTTCCGTATTCAGATGACATTAGAAGGCGGTTATTTAATTGTTGAAGGATTGTTGTCTAAAACAGGTAGTTATGGTCGTGAACAGCTAATTGTTGCCAAACGTCAATTTGAAGATGAAGCGGATGCAGTGGGAAATCCGTCGGAAGAGATTACGTATTTTGACCGGGATATGTCTTGGGATTTAGAAGTCGGCGAATTTGTTAAGTGTATTGTCGAAAATAAGCCTGTGATCGCAGCTTCCTCCGAGGATGCTTTAAAAGTTATGCAGCTTATTGAACGTGCCTATGTGGATGCAGGCTTGTTAAATGTTAAAGAGGCTTTGCTATGAAGAACATCGTTCTTAATGATGAATACCGCCAAGGGGATTTAAAGCCCGCGGTTTTGCTGGATGAATACATTGCTTTATTGCATAAGGATATGTTGTCTTTGGTCAATCAGAATTCCTTGCGGCAGACAAGCTGTCCGGCTTGTTTGGCAAAATCGTCAGCCCCATCATTTGAACGTTTTGGTCTTTCGTATCACACCTGCCTGCCGTGTGGCAGTTTATATGTCAATCCTCGTCCTTCTGATAGTCAAATAGGATTGTTTATTAAAGAATCCACAGCGAAAAATTTCTGGCGTACACAATTATCAGAAGCAAGTCAGAATAAGCGTAAAGATAAGATTATTAAACCACGTTTGGAATGGGTGAATGATTCCATCGCCGAACATTTGTCGAATGCCAAGCACTGGATCGATGTACATACCAGCCAGCAACGGTATATTGAAGCCATGGCGCAGTCAGCTATCGCTCACAAAACAGTGGTTTATCCATATGGATCATTTGCTATTCCGTCGAGTATTAAGGTGATTGTCCAACCATGGTGGAATATGCCTGCTGGCGTTAAGGCGGATGTTTTAACATTATTTGAAGTGATGGACCACGCCAGTGATGTGGATGCTTTATTTAAAGTTATTAAACAGACATTGACCCCCGGTGGCCTGTGTTTTATGACTACCATCTTGGGTTCTGGTTTTGATGTGAAAGAATTAGGAAGCAATGCTGCTAATATTTATCCGCCTGACCGATTAAATGCTTTAAGTGTTAAGGGAATTCAAACATTAATGAACCGTCATGGGTTTGAATGTTTGGAATTTTCAACGCCTGGAGTACTCGATGTAGACATCGTTGCCCAAGCGCTGCAGAAAAATCCAGCTATCCCTGTGTCTGCGTTTGTGCGTTCATTAATCCTAGAGAGTGATGATGAAACTAAACGTGCATTTGGAGAATTTTTACAAGCAAACTTATTAAGTTCCTACGGTCGCATTCTTTTTAGAAAGGTGTAACATGTCGTATACCCGACGCTATTTCCAAGAAGCAATCAAGATTTTAGAAACTATTGATCAATCTATTGTCGAACGCATGATTAACATATTGTTGGATGTGCGCGCTAAGGGTGGACGTTTATTTTTCTTAGGTGTTGGAGGGTCTGCAGGAAACTGTTCCCATGCGGTTAATGATTTTCGTAAGATTGGCGGTTTTGAAGCATACGCTCCGACGGATAATGTCAGTGAATTGACTGCCCGGACCAATGATGAAGGTTGGGATACCACATTCACCGGTTGGCTTAAAGGTTCCCGTGTTAAAAAGGGGGATTGTGTGTGGGTGTTTTCTGTAGGTGGGGGAAGTAAGGAAAAAAATATTAGTGCTAATTTAGTGTATGCCTTAGAGTTTGCAAAATCTCAAGGGGCATCGGTGTTGGGCATTGTGGGCCGTGATGGTGGCTTTACTGCTAAAGTCGCCGATGCATGCATTATTGTTCCAACTCAAAGTGCCGATACAATTACCCCGCATGCGGAAAGTTTTCAAGCCGTGATCTGGCATTTGATTGTTTCTGATCCACGCTTGATGGTGATGAGCAATAAATGGGAATCTGTAACAACAGCAAAATAACAAGGAGTCGTAATGGCCATTTTTCTTGATAGCAGCAAATTAGATGATCTTAAGAAATATTTAACAATGGGCATTATCCGTGGGGTAACAACCAATCCTACCATTCTTTTAAAAGAAGGGGTTACTGGCGGGATGGCAGGGGTTAAGACCCGCATTATTGAAATTGCCAAACTGATGGACCCATATCCAGTTTCCTGTGAAGTCACAACCAATGACCGTCAAGGCATGTTGGATCAAGCCAAGGATATTGCATCTTGGGCTAAAAATATCAATGTAAAAATTACGATCCATGGACCTAATGGCGAATTGGATAATGTGGCGGTTATTCATGAATTAGAAACCAAACATAATATCCGTGTCAATGTGACCGCTATGATGAGTGCGCAGCAATGTTTCTTAGCTGCTTTAGCAGGAGCTACATACGTTTCGATTCTTTCCGGCCGTGTGAATAATATGGGATATGATTCCATAGCAGAGATTAAAATTTTGCGTTCTTTGCTTGATCAGTACAAGCTTAAAGCTCAAATTATTGCTGCATCGACGAGAGAATCTTTGAATGTCATCCAATGGTTATCTGCTGGTGCACATATTGTCACTGTTGCGCCGTCATTTATTGACACCATGCTTGTTCATCCGTATACCAAGGAAACAGTGCAAATGTTTTTAAATGATGCGGCAAAGGCAGAAAAATGAAGATGAGTGATATTGTTAGTCGCCGCAGGCATCTCAAGGAAAAGTTTAAGAAGCGTGAATCTATCTTTTCTGGATGGACATCGTTTGGCCATCCTGGCCCAACGGAAATATTTACCAGGGCAGGGTTTGATTGTATTGGCATTGATATCGAGCATAGCACCATTGATCAATACGAATCTCAACGCATCATTGCTGCGTGTCACGCTGCAGGGGTTGTGTGCCTGCCACGGGTAGCCTCGCATGATATTCAAATGTGCCGTCGCCTTTTGGATTCTGGAGCTGACGGCATTATTGTTCCCATGATTGGCTCAGCCCAAGAAATGACCACCATGATTGATGGTATTAAATATCCACCTGTTGGTCGTCGTGGTTTTGGGGTGGCCCGCGCTCAAGGATATGGTTTTGATTTTGACGAATACACTAGTACGTGGAATGAAAGCTCTATCTGTATTGCTCAAATTGAAAGCATTGATGCTGTTAATAATATTGAACAGATTTTAGCAGTACCGAATTTAGACGGTGTGATGGTGGGTCCTTATGATATTTCCGGATCCTTGCATGTTCCGGGGCAGTTGACCCATCCTAAAGTGATCGAAGCAAGTTTAAAAGTAGTTGCCGCATGTAAGCGTGTAGGTAAAAGCTGCGGCACGCATATTATAGAACCCGATGGCGCTAAAATAAAACGTGCCCTCGATGAAGGTTATAATTTCTGTGTATTAGCTTCTGATGTTTTTGTGCTTAATCAGTGGGTGACCCGTATTAAGCAGGACATTCAATCGAGCAAAGATCAATGAACAGATTAAAAGTCGTGATGGTTGATTTCGATGGGGTATTGGTCGAGTCAAATGGCGTTAAAGACAAAGCATTTGCCGAACTATTCGCTGACTATCCAGAGTACCTCGATCAAATTTTAGCCTATCATCGGAATAGCGATGTGATTCGTTTTGAGAAATTCCGTCACATTTACAGCCAAATCATTCATAAACCTTATAGTGATGTTATTGAAAAGCAATTGGGCGAGGCGTTTGCTGCTTACTGTGTGCAGGAGATATCTAAGGCGCCATCTGTAGTTGGCGCCTTAGAATTCTTATCATTTTTTTTTAATCGATGCCCCATTTATTTAGTTTCTATTAACCCACCAACAGATTTGCATATTATTCTCAAGAATCGAAACATCGATCATTACTTTAAAGGTGTTTATTCGGTGACAGGAAGTAAAACAGCGGCCATTAAAGAGATATTGACCAGGGAATACATTCAGCCAAATGAGGCCGTATTTATTGGGGATTCAAAAGGAGATTGGCTTTCTGCCCAACATGCAGGAGTTTCATTTATTGGTCGGTATGAGCGTTATAAGTTCGAACCAGGCGTTAAGGTTTTTAATAATATGGCTGAAATTCTAAATCATTTACGGGAGAAGCAATGAATATTTACCAGCAATTAATGTCTGTGTTGCCTGATGCACCGCCATTAAACCTTATTGATGTGGGAGCTATGGGGGGGGTTAGTGAATATTGGCGTAGGGTTGGTAAACAAATGCATGTGATTGCTTTTGAGCCTGATGAGCGGGAATATCAGCAATTAAAATCGAGCAGCAATATTACGTATTTACCTTTTGCACTTTATCAATCCAGTACAGATATTAATTTTTATGTGTCTAAGGAATCAGGGAAATCTTCAATTTATAAACCTAATATGGAAGTGATTAAGGATTTTGGATTTGTTGAACGCATGCAAACAGTTCAAGAAGTGCTAATACCAGCCAACCGCGTTAAGACGCTTGATCAGGCTTTAAAACATAACAACATTGAAGGCGTTGATTTTATTAAATTAGACACACAGGGCAGTGAGTTAAGTATTTTAAAAGGTGCCCAGCAATATTTGCCGCATATTTTTGGAATAGAAATAGAAGTAGAATTTTTGGCCTTATATCAGGGGCAGCCATTATTTCGTGATTGTGATGCTTTTTTGGATGCGCATGGTTTTGAATTGATCGATTTGCGTCGTGCGTACTGGAAACGAAAATATTTTTCTAATTATATTGGTCGGGGACAGTTAGCTTTTGCCGATGCTCTTTATTTGCAGCGCGACGATGTTTTTTTATCCAGATTAAAGATTTTAGATCAAGCGCAGCAAGATGTATTGATGGCACATGCCTTGATCGTCTGTATGGTATATACATTGCCAGATCGAGCGATAGGTCTTATTGATAAAGCATTGGCCGCAGGTTCGATTAGTGAACAACAGGCACAGCATTGGCGTGCATGCATTGTTAAGTCCATGGCTAGCGTGGGTATGCCGTGGTTACCAGGCCGTGAATTTATTGCCAAGATATTTAATAAATTGGCAGAATCTACACCCCAACGTTCTTATTTAGGTTATTTTGACGGGGACCGTTTTATTGGCAATAGTCGCAATAAGTAAAGGGACTGTTTATGAACACTTATGTGGATCGTCTGTTTAATTTAAAAGGAAAAGTGGCTGTTGTCATTGGGGGTGGCGGTCATTTATGTAGTGCCATGGCTGAAGGATTGGTGCGTGCAGGCACGAATGTGGTGGTTGCTGATAAGCATGAAGAGAATCGAAGTGCTGTTGTGAGTCGTTTGCAAAAGATTAAACAAGGCAAGGTGATTGGGCTGCCCATTGATGTAGTCAATAGAAAAACTCATGAGGATCTTTTGCGTGAGGCGTTAAAGAAATTTAAGAAGGTAGATATTTTAATCAATGGTGCGGGTATAAATGCGCCTACTCCTGTTATGGATATTTCGGTTGAGGAATGGCACAGTATTTTTGATAGCCATGCTACAGCCACATTATTAGGCTGCCAGGTCTTTGGCAAACATATGATCAGTCGCCGTCAAGGTTCCATCATTAACTTATCGTCTGCCTCATCTAATCCACCGTTATCGAAAGCATTTTCCTATTCTGTGGCAAAAGCAGGAGTTAAGAATTTGACACAAAATATTGCCCGTGAGTGGGCGCCTTTTAATGTGCGTGTTAATGCCCTACGGCCTGGTTTTTTTCCCACGCAGTGGAGCATGAAGCATTTTATTGATCCTAAACGTAAAGCGGCTATTTTGGGTCACACCCCCATGGGCCGTTTTGGAAAACCAGAAGAATTAGTAGGGGCGGTGCTGTGGTTGGCATCCGATGCATCTAGGTTTGTCACAGGTTCAGAAGTCCATGTTGACGGAGGATTCACATGCATGACCATTTAAAAACTGTGGTGATTACGGGTGCGACCGGCGGCATTGGGTTGGCCATTGCACAATCTTTTATAAACGCAGGGTATTATGTGATAGGTCTTTCTCGCAGTACCAATAAGTCCTTTAATCAATTAGGCAAAAATGCGCAGTGGATTAAGTGTGATGTGACCAAGTTCCGCGATGTTAAAAATGTTTTTGCGCGCATCGGCAAACAGAATGATATTGATGTATTAATCAATGCGACGGGACATTCTAAGTGGCGTAAATTAGAGAATCTTGATCCCAATTTTATTGAGGATATGCTAGCGGTGAATTTAAAAAGTATATTTTATACGACTCAAGCAGCATTGTCTGTTTTTGCAAAAAAGGCTTCCATTGTCAATATTGCCAGTTTAGCAGGCAAACGGGGGAGTGCTCATAATTCAGTGTATTGCGCTGCCAAATTTGCGGTCGTAGGTGTCACTCAATCCTTAGCTAAGGAATTAGGGCCACGAGGTATTCGCGTCAATGGGGTCTGTCCAGTGTATGTGGTCACCGATGGTGTTTTACAGGCTTTAAAAGAAAAGGTTTCTCCCGCTGCTGGTAAGCCAATTGCTACTTACTTAAAAGATTTTGCTCAAACTCAAAGTGCTCTTAAACGTTTACCATCAGCCCAAGAAGTAGCTTCTGTCTGTTTATTTCTTGCCAGTGAAGCTGCTGCTGCCATCACTGGTCAAAATATTAATATTGACTGTGGTGTTTTGCCACAATAAAGGATCTATATGTCTGCCTTAAAAGTTGTTGCCGTTATTCCTGCGCGTATGGCTGCTTCCCGTTTTCCAGGAAAGCCTTTAGCTCATATTTTAGGTTTGCCTCTTATTGAGCATGTGCGTCGTCGGGCCCAATTATGTCCTATCTTAGATGAAGTGTATGTGGCCACATGCGATCAGGCCATTTTTGATGTGGTCACCCAGCACGGGGGGCGTGCCATTATGACTAAGGATACCCATGTTAGATGTACCGATCGTGTAGAGGAAGCTGTGACAAAGATTTCTGGGGTGGGCATTGTTGCTATTTTACAGGGGGATGAACCATTATTTGATAGTGCGGTGGTGGATCAGCTGGTTAAGCCTTTAGTCGCTAACCCTAACGCCGTGTGTACGAATATATTGACGCCCATCACACAAGATACGGATTTACATGATCCGGATATTGTTAAAGCTGTTACAGATATCAAAAATCAGGTTTTATATTTTTCTCGAGCAGCTGTTCCTTACCAACGTGTTAAACATCCTATGCCTGTCTATCGTCAAACTGGCATCTCTGCGTTTACGATTGATTTTTTAAAGAAATTTTCAAAATTGGAACCTACACCTCTCGAAATTATTGAATCGGTGGATTTTATGCGTATCCTAGAACATCGTTATGTGATTAATGGGGTGATTGCCAATACCCGTTCCATTGGAGTTGATCGCCCTGATGATGTTGCTTTGGTTGAGAATATTTTACGCCAAGACAATCAACAAAAACAAATCTTTGAAAAGATAATGGTTTAATTATGACTAAAAGTATTTACATTGCTTTATCTACATTTGCGCAAGAAGGTCAACAGCCACTGGTGATTTTAAAGAATAGTGGTTTGAGTTTTGACATTAATGCCACAGGCAAACGATTATCTAAAGAACAAGTCATGTCTGCTTTAAAGGATTATCATGGCGTCGTAGCTGGGCTTGAGCCGTATGATGCCGATATTTTAAAAGCTTTGCCTGATTTGCAATGCATTAGCCGTTGTGGGGTAGGAATTGATAATGTGGATTTAGCGGTGGCCCAAGAACGTGGCATTGCTGTATTAAACACTCCAGAAGTTGTGGTCACGCCTGTTGCCGAGATGACATTGGCATTAATTTTTGATTGTTTGAGACAAATTACCGCACAGACGGTATTAATGCGTGAAGGGAAATGGGAACGTTTAGTTGGGAGGCAGTTAAAGGGCAAGACAGTCGGTGTTATTGGTTTGGGGCGCATTGGAAAGCGAGTGGCATTTTTACTTAAGAGTTTAGGCGCTGATGTTGTCGCCTGTGATATGAACATTGATGAGCCATGGATTAAACAGCATAATATTATAGAGGTTGGCATTCAGGAATTATTACGCCAGTCAGATATAATCACCTTACATTTAGCAGGTCCTAAAGACCATCCTTTTCGATTAGCTAAAGAACAATTTGCCACTATGAAAAAAGGCGCCCTTCTCATTAACACCTCCCGAGGTCAATTTATTCATGAGCAGGATTTATATCAAGCCCTTGTGAATAATCATTTAGGAGGAGCGGGCTTAGATGTTTTTGAACAAGAGCCGTATCAAGGGCCGTTAACCAAATTACCCAATGTGATTGTAACTCCGCATTGTTCAACATTAACAAATGAATCGCGTCTGGAGATGGAAATTGAAGCGGTAAATAATATTGTGGCCTTTTTTAAGAGTCGTGGATAAGAACGCATGGCAGATATTAAAGTTACAGTCCTGATGGCGGTGTACAATGGTGGCGATTATCTAAAAATTGCAGTGGACAGTGTTCTTAAGCAGGATTTTAGTGATTTTGAAATACTGATTATTGATGATTGCAGCAACGATGGTGCTATTAATGAAATTGCCAATCGTCGTGACCCTCGGATTGAATGTGGGTTTAGCAATGGCAAAGGGAGATATTGTGGCCCGCATGGATGCGGATGATATGGCGTATCCGCAATGGTTATCTAAAGGATATGCTTATCTTGGCGATCATCCCGATGTGGATGTGGTGGGCTGTCAAGCCGTTGTGATGGATCAGCATGGCCGTATTTTTAAAAAACTGTATTGTCCTTCAACGAGTAAAGATATGGTGTTGCGGTGTTTATTTGCTTCTCCTTTAAATCATGTGGGAGTATTGATGCGTCGAGTATCGATTATTCAAGATGGGGGTTATGATCCACGCGATCGTATTGCCGCAGATTTTGCTTTGTGGTCGGTATTATTAAGAGCTGGATGTGTCCTTGGTGTCATTAGAAATATTGGAGTGGCTATTCGTAGTCATGTTATTTCGGTGACAGCTGCCAATAAAGGCCGTGCCGATGTGCCAGAAGTTTGTCAGATCATGCAGGAGAATATTCATTTTTTCTGCCGTTTAAATTTAACTGCAGAGCAAAGCCAATTATGGTGGCTGGCTGCCTATATGCCTGAAGAGTTGCCCGTACAGCAATATGAGCATGTTTTAAACTTGATGGAACAATTGTATCTTGAGTTTAAATGTGAGCAAATTGGTATGTTAGAAGGTCAAAGAAAAGTTTTTTATCGAAGGCAAGCTAGGATCTTATTTGTCAAGGTGTGTTTAGGGCGTGCTGCTAAACGTTATATCGATGATTTGGTTTTCATAACGAGGAGCGCTGTCAAACATTTCGGCTGGTGCTCTTTTTATGGGTTGTGGGCGGTTTTTTCTGTGGAAGGACGGATTGTGGGGCTGGTACAGAAGGTATTTAACGCCTATCAATATGGCAGGGGTTTTTTAAATAAATTAAAAGGACAATATGGTTGGTAAGGGCAAATTGTCTCGCACAGATTTGATCGATGTCGTAGCCTGGTTGTGCATGGCAGGTTACGGATTAGGGTGTATTATATTTAGCTCTTCGTTTGCCGAATATAATATCAAATTTGCACAATTGAATTTTCCAATCTTTTTAGGGGAAATGCTTATTGCTCTGTGTTTAATATTGCTGTGGCAGAAAAATAATATTAAACCAATTATCTGGACAGATGCATGTAGGCGAATTTGTGTTGTCTTGGTGATTATTGCCATATGGGCTTTATTTGACTATAGCAAGCAACATGAACCCCTGGCATTTCGCAATGCGGCTATGATTTATTACAGTATTTTCTTTATATTTGGCTATGTGTTTTTTAATGAGCGTCTTTTTAGAATGATGATTGTTCCTGTTGCTGTGACTGCTATTCTCTTATCGTCGGTGATTTTAGATGTTGGTTACTATTGGCTAAGTTGTGCCACTGTATTTTTTTTAAGCTATTGTTTAATTAAGAATGTTGTGTTTAGAAATACCTTATTAGTGGTTTTTTTGTTCATTTGTAATTATCCTCTGCTTTTTTGTGGAAGCAGGACCAATTTAGTGGGCTCTCTTATTCCAATTTTGTTTTGTGCCTGGGTTTATTTTGCACATTTTTGGAAGAAATCTGTGAACAAGAGAATTTGGATGATATTGGTCTTTGTAATTGTGGTTATTATCGCTTTGTTTTGTTTTGCCGACCGTAATAGTGCCCGTTCTTTGGTTAAAATTAAGGAGGTGATTAATCTTTATCAGGAAAATGATAAACTTGTTCAGTCAAGAAAGAAAATATATCCCCTCAAGAAATTAAAACCAACACTTTATCGTCCCAATGATGGTGAGGATATATCTGAAAACCTTGATCAGGCAAGGGTGGCTTTAATAGTGGATCAGCCTGCGGCTGTATCTACTGTTTCTAGGAACAGCAACGTACCCGCAAGAAAAAAAGAGTCTTCGGAGGGTTCTTCTAAAATGAACGAAGCTCAAGGGAGTATTCCAGAAAAGCAAGAAAATGTAAGGCCTAATGCAGAAGCTACAGATATAACATTTATTAAAGAATTAGAAAGAAAATTAGAACCTGCTGGTTTTGAAATCTCTTTTAAGGAGCGTAAATTTCGTTCATTGACTCATGCGCAATACAATGCAGTTTTTCGTCTTTTTATATGGAGAGATATGTTTGAAGAGATGATCGAAAAACATGCATGGTTTGGTGTGGGGCTGGCACACCCGCAGCGGTCTGTGTCTGTTGAAATGTTAGGGTGGGCGGTATCGGAATGGCAGCGGGATGGTTGGATTACGCCCCACAATACGTTTTTGCACATTATTTATCGATTAGGAATTTTCGGGCTGGCACTCATCATTGGCTTGATGGTGTTTTTATACAGGATGTACAAAAAATTTATTTATCATAAATCATGGCCAGGCATTCTTTTAGTGGGCATGTTAATGTACTGGCTGGTGGCAACAAATTTCTTAGTCATTTTAGAGCTTCCTTATTATGCCATTATTTTTTGGACCATTTTTGGAATTACAGCAGCATATTTAAACCATATTTCTTTAAGGTCTAAGTCATGCGCATCATAATTACCGGAGCTAATGGTTTCTTAGGAAGATCATTGGCTCGTTTTATTGCGCGGTCATTTCCACAAGCAGAAGTTCATGGTTTTATTAGAAAATCTACGTCTTTAACATGTCCTGTACATTTATGTGATTTTACAAATCTTTCCCACTTAACAGATTTATTAACACAGGTTAAGCCTGATTATATTTTTCATTTTGCGGGTGGCCGTTATCCGACTAATGAAGAAACATTTTCTGCCAATATTAATACAACTCGACTTTTATTATCTGCCTTGGTTGAAGCACAGTTATCCCATTGCCGCCTAATCTTGCCTGGTTCAGCAGCAGAGTATGGTAATTTGTCAGACGGTCCCTTGTCTGAAAGTGTTTTGCCAAAGCCATTAAGCTGGTATGGGTTAATCAAATACATGCAAACGGAATTAGGGTTATATGCATCACGCAATGGTCAGTCCGTTGTCGTAGCGCGCATGTTTAATATTCAAGGTACGGATACCCCTGCATCATTGGCCATGGGTATGTTTGCGCAACAAATTGTAGAAATTGAACAAGGCAAAGAACCTGTTATCAAAACCAAGAATTTGGATGGAAAGCGTGATTTTCTCGATGTGGAAGATGCCTGCAGGGGGCTTATGATGATCGCACTTTATGGTATTAATGGAGAGATTTATAATTTATGTTCACAAAAAGCAGTAACGATCCGTGATTTACTTAAGCAAATGTTAACTATGTCAACTGTTCAGAATATTGCCATCCAAGAAGACCGCAATGCTGCATCTGCAAGTTTTAATGTTATCGGCTCTTGCCATAAATTGCAGCAAATAGCTGCGTGGGCCCCTAAAGTGACGATTGAACAAAGCTTACTTAATACTTTAAACAGCTATCGTCGACTTCCATGATGAAAATACTTGTTGGTCATAATCAATACAAATGGCATGGGGGAGAAGATTCAGTTGTTGCGGCTGAGGTGGCATTACTGCGTGCTCAAGGCCATGCTGTTCGTGAATTTATTGTTACGAATGATGGTTTAGCACAGTCTTCTTGTCAGAATTTATGGAGAGCTGCGGCAAATTTCTTTTGGTCCAAGGATTCACATGCTCAATTACTGAAAATTCTTGATGAATTTAAACCAGATGTAGCTCACTTTCATAATATTTATTTTATTTTAACTCCTTCTGTTTACAGTGCCTGCCAGTCACGTGGCGTGGCTGTAGTTCAAAGTTTGCATAATTTTAGAATGTTATGTGCCAATGGGTTGATGTATCGAGACAATCATCTTTGTCGGGAATGTGTGGAAATTTCTCCCTTGGCGGGCATTTGGCATCGATGTTATAGAAATAGTGTTGTGGCATCCAGTTTAGTCACTGCCTTAACGGTGTGGCATCGCTTTAAGAAAACATTTAAGAATAATATCGATGGCTTTATTACAGCTACAGAATTTACTAAGAAACAATATGTTGCTGCTGGCCTGGCGGAAGATTCGATTGCTGTTAAATCGAATGTATTTTTTCCCGACGTTTCATATGAACCTCCCAAAGGTCAATATGCTTTATATGTGGGCCGTTTGAGTCATGAAAAAGGTATTCATGTCTTATTAGAAGCATTTAAAGAACTGCCCTCTGTTCCTTTAAGAATTGTAGGGGATGGTCCCATGTGCAAAGAAGTTGAGGAGGCTTTAAAGCAACACCAATTACAACATGTGATATGGTTAGGTAAGGTTAATCAGGCGGACTTAAATCATTTGATGCGTGAGGCCAGGGTTTTAGTTGTCCCATCGACGTGTTATGAAAATTTTCCAAGGGTTGTCGTAGAGGCGTATGCGTTTGGTTTACCAGTGATTGCTTTTGCCCAGGGAAGTTTTGTGGATATTGTTAGGGAAGGGATTAGTGGAAAATTGGTTAATGATATCAATGCCCAGGCATATGCTCTAGCGGTGCGTGAATGCTACCTTTCTATGACGAAAGATAAGCATCAGCAAATTCGTGATTTTTATCAGGAATATTTTAGTCCGCGTGCTAATTATGATTCTTTGGTCAATATTTATCGACGGGCTGTTGCCTTCAAGAAAAGCAAGTTTAATGAGAAAAGTAACTGTGTTGACATTAAGTAGGGAAACAATATTATGAATCGGATTAATTGATGGGGTTACCCACGTTTGATATATTAGGAGTTCAGGTTGGCGTATTAAATCCCCCGATGGCTGTTAGTCACATTATGAAATGGGTCAAACAGCAGAAGAAGGTATATGTTTGTGTTGCTCCTGTGTCAACGATTGTTGATTGTCAACGGGTAAAAGGGTATAAAGATATTATTAATCATGCAGCAATGGTTACCCCAGATGGAATGCCGGTTGTATGGTTTGCCAAGATTAAAGGGTATAATGTATCCAGAACATATGGCCCCAGCTTGATGAGGCATATCTGTGATCAAGGACAATCTGAAGGTTTGAGGCATTTTTTGTATGGGAGCACTGAGGCTACTTTAGAAAGATTGCAAGCAAGCTTAAAAGCTTCTTATCCACAAATTCAAATTGCGGGTGCTTATGCGCCACCATTTAGTACGGATGTGGGGCGTGAACAGGAAGAAGTAATCCAACGCATGAATAGGTCACGATCAGACATCCTTTGGGTGGGATTAGGGGCTCCGAAACAAGATTTCTGGATGGATATTCATCGCCCATTATTGAATGTGCCAGTGATGGTGGGTATTGGTGCGGCATTTGATTTTATTTCTGGAATAAAACCACAGGCTCCAAGGTGGATGCAAAATATGGGATTAGAGTGGTTTTTTAGATTATGTTGCGAACCCAGACGTCTTTGGCGCCGGTATTTGATAGGTAATATTTTATTTATTGGGTACATAATTCGTGATTCGTGGCAACATCGCAAGTTTTTGAAATAACACTATAAATATTGATATGCGCACAAAAAAGAAAACATTAATTATTCATATCACGTACATCTTAATTGATATCGTCTGTATTTGTGTGGCGATTTATTTTGTTTTGCTTTTACGTCAACAAACTGTTCCTTTTACAGTTTCTTGGTCAGGTTTCTTTTCTTCTGCAAACCCATTTAAGAATATTTTTTTAATTTGGGTGCCTATCATCTTATTTTTTAATCAAACTCACGGTTTGTATAAGACTCGTCGGGAAATGTTAGAAAGTTTAGAAATTTGGAAGATTGTTAAATCTGTTTTTGTGTCCACGTTGGTGATTATTGTTTTGACTTATCTATTAAAAGTCCAAGATTTTCCTCGCAGCATTACCATTTTAGGCACAATTTGTGTCGCCATGTTGTTTTCTATTTGGCGTGTATGTAAGAAATTCTTAGTCAATTATCTCGTTGCGCATGGGTATAATAATTTTAATGCAATTATTGTCGGAGCGGGCAAAACAGGAAAATTGTTAGCTGAAGAAATCGCCAAAAGACCAGGACTTGGAATAAAGGTGGTTGGTTTTTTGGATGACCATCAAAAAATAACTCAGCCTGGACAGCCTCCCATTTTAGGTCGTTTAAATGATTTTCAAGCTATTGTCCCTCGAGCGTTTATTCACCAGGTTTTTATTTCGATTTATCCTGACCACAATGCGTTTATTAAATTATTGGAAGAAGCTGAGGAAGAAGGGGTGGCCACCAGGGTTGTCCCGCAGGGTTTTGAATTTATGGCTAAGGAATTTACCCAGTTTAATATCGGAATTATTCCTATTTTGGAATATTCGGGAGTCGATGTTAATTATCACCAACGAGGTAAAAGGATTTTTGACTTATTCTTGTCTTTATTGGCATTGTGTTTTCTGCTTCCCTTTCTTGCAGTATTGGCTATTTTAATTAAGCTTGATAGCCCGGGACCCGTTTTTTATTACTCTAAGCGTTACGGGCTGCACGGGCGTGTTTTTCATATGTATAAATTGCGTAGCATGGTTGTTAATGCGGACGATTTGCTCAAAGAATTAAAGCATAAGAATGAAGTGGATGGCCCCATATTTAAAATCAAGAAAGACCCTCGCATAACCAAGATCGGGGCTTTTTTACGGAAGTTTAGCCTGGATGAATTGCCTCAAATTATCAATGTGATCAAGGGGGATATGAGCTTGGTGGGCCCGAGGCCATTACCCATAGGCCAGGTAGAAAAGGAAGATCTTAAGCAATTGCGGCGATTAGGGATTCGTCCGGGAATTACTGGGTTATGGCAAATCCGTGGCAGGAGCGATGTGTCTTTTGCCCGCCTGGTTCGTTGGGACATTTGGTATATTAATAACTGGTCGTTCGCCTTGGATTTGTATATCTTGTTTCAAACCCTTCCCGTTGTATTAAAAGGACGGGGAGCTTATTAGTAATTTCGTCACCCCCGAATGTTTTTATCGGGGGTCCAGTTGAAAGGAATTTATGGCAAAGAAAAAAGCATTGATTACCGGGATCACAGGGCAAGATGGGGCGTATTTGGCATCATTCTTGTTAAACAAAGGTTATGATGTGTATGGGATTATCCGTCGGTCCAGCAGTTTTAATACCCAACGCATTGATCATCTTTATCAGGATCCGCATGAAAAAAATGTACGCTTAAAATTGATTTACGGGGATTTAAATGACGCCAGTTCTTTAAATCGCATCATGAAAACTATTGGGCCAGACGAGGTTTATAATTTAGGGGCCCAAAGCCATGTGAAGGTTAGTTTCGAAGTGCCGGAATATACAGCAGATGTGACTGGGGTAGGGACAACGCGTTTGTTAGAAGCGATCCGGGATTCAGGTATTAAGACCAAATTTTATCAGGCTTCGTCGTCGGAAATGTTTGGCCAGGTTATAGAAACGCCGCAAAGTGAGAAAACGCCGTTTTATCCGCGCAGTCCTTATGGGGCTGCTAAGGTGTACGCCTATTGGATGACCGTCAATTACCGGGAAGCGTACAATATGTTCGCATGCAATGGGATATTGTTTAATCATGAATCTCCTTTACGTGGGGAAACCTTTGTGACCCGCAAAATCACCATGGCCTTAGCCAGGATCAAATACAAGCAGCAGGACAAGTTGTATCTGGGGAATCTCGACGCCAAACGTGACTGGGGCTTTGCCGGTGATTATGTGGAAGCAATGTGGTTGATGCTACAGCAATCAAAACCGGATGATTATGTCATTGCCACCGGACAAACCTATTCGGTTAAAGAATTTTTAAAAGAAGCGTTTGAATATGCCGGACTGGATTGGCGAAAATATGTGGCGATTGATAAGAAATATTTTAGGCCGACAGAAGTGGAATTATTATTAGGGGATGCCTCCAAAGCTCGTCGGGTATTAAAGTGGAAGCCCAAGGTTAATTTTAAGCAATTGGTGCGCATGATGGTGGATGCGGACATGGCCTTGGTGCGCCAGCAGGTGTTTGGTACTCATGGGAAGGAGAAATAAACCATGAGTTTTTGGACAGAAAATCGGGTTGTGGTGACAGGTGGCGCTGGCTTTTTAGGCCGTGTGATTGTTGAGCAGCTAAAAGCCAAGGGTGCCAAATATGTTTTTGTGCCGCGCTCGAAACAGTACGATTTATGCAAGGCATCGGCCATTAAGAAATTACTTAAAGACACCAAGCCAGATGTGATCATTCATGCGGCTGCTGTCGTCGGTGGAATTGGGGCAAATCGGGAAAATCCGGGAAAATTCTTTTACGAAAATCTGATGATGGGCGTGCAATTGATGGAAGAAGCCCGTTTGTTTGGCGTTAAGAAAATGACCGCTGTGGGCACCATTTGCGCCTACCCTAAATTTTGTCCTGTGCCTTTTAAGGAAGATAACATTTGGGACGGTTATCCGGAAGAAACCAATGCTCCATATGGCTTGGCCAAGAAAATGCTTTTGGTGCAAGCACAGGCGTACCGTCAGCAATATGGGTTTAATGCCATTTATGTTTTGCCTGTTAATTTATACGGGCCTGGGGATAATTTTTTACCTAGCTCGTCGCATGTGATCCCAGCCTTGATCCGCAAATGCGTCGAAGCTAAACAGCGCAAAGACCGTGAAATCATAGCCTGGGGCACTGGCCGTGCCACCCGCGAGTTTTTATATGTTGATGATGCCGCCCGGGGGATTATTTTAGCCACTGAAAAATATAATGGGCCAGAGCCTGTGAATTTAGGCGCTGGTTTTGAGATTTCTATCAAGGATTTAACGAATTTGATTGTGCGTTTAACAGGTTTTAAAGGGAAGGTTATTTGGGACCATAGCAAACCTGATGGTCAGCCGCGCCGCTGTTTAGATGTCACGCGTGCTAAAGCATTGTTTGGGTTTACATCCAAGGTTTCTTTTGAGCATGGCTTAAAGAAAACCATTGCTTGGTATAACCAGCATGCTAAAAGCATGGATTAGTTTCGAGCAAATTGACAAAACATAACCTCCCGCTATAATACAATTTTTAATACGGAAGAAAAGAGGCCTTATGAACAAGAAAAGCGTTAGAGATATCGATGTGAAGGGGAAAAGGGTATTGATCCGTGTGGATTTTAATGTGCCATTAGAAAATGGCAAGATCACGGATGACCGTCGTATTGCTGCATCCTTACCGACGATCGAATATGTGTTGGCCCAAGGAGCGTCTAAGGTTATTTTAATGAGCCATTTAGGCCGTCCCAAGGGGACAGGCTTTGAGGCAGAATTTAGTTTAAAGCCGGTTTCTGTTCGCCTTGGTGAATTATTAAAGCAATCTGTGACCTTGCTTAATGATTGCGTCGGCGCTGCTGTTGAACAAGGTGTTGCCCAAGCTCAATCCAAGGTTGTTTTGCTTGAGAATGTGCGTTTTTATAAAGCGGAAGAAAAGAATGACCCTGAATTTGCCCGCCAATTGTCTGTCTTAGGGGATATTTATGTGAATGATGCCTTTGGAACCGCTCACCGGGCTCACGCCTCCACCGCAGGAATTGCCAAATACTTACCAGCTGTGGCAGGTTTGTTAATTGAAAAAGAATTGCAGTATTTAGGTGGGGCCATCCACAATCCCCGTCGCCCGTTAGTGGTCATCTTAGGCGGGGCCAAGGTTTCTGATAAAATTGAACTGATTAAAAATTTAATTCCTAAAGCGGATAGCATTATCATCGGCGGGGGAATGGCCTATACCTTTCTTAAAGCCCAGGGCATTGCCATTGGGAATTCAAAATTGGAAAAAGACAAGGTTGATATGGCGCGTGAATTAATCGAGCAAGCCAAAAAAGCAGGGGTAGAATTGGCTTTGACGACGGATTTCGTGATCACCCAATCTTTTGACAGCGATGCCTGTAAGACAGTGGATGTCATTCCTGATGGTTGGGAAAGTTTGGACATTGGCCCCAAAACACGGGAACGTTATAAGGCGATTTTATCTAAGGCCAAGACCGTGGTTTGGAACGGGCCTTTAGGTGTGTTTGAACGCACGGCGTACGAGCAAGGCACGCGCGCCATTGCAGAATATTTGGCCACATTAAAAGACACCACAGTCATTATCGGCGGTGGGGATTCTGCAGCAGCTGTTGCAAAATTCCATTTGGAAGATAAGATGACTCATATCTCGACGGGTGGTGGCGCTTCTTTGGAATTCTTGGAAGGCAAGGAATTGCCCGGCATTGCCGTTCTTAACGACAAAGCAGTGAGGACCAGCCATGCGTAAACCCATTATTGCCGGAAACTGGAAATTAAATAAGACCGCACGGGAATCCATTATTCTGGTGGATGAATTAAAGCGTGCCTTGGTGGATATGGTTGGGGTGGATGTGGTTGTTTGCCCGCCATTTGTAAATTTAAGTGTTGTGGTTGAAGAATTAATTGACCATGATATTGCCGTCGGGGCCCAGAATGTGTATTGGCAGGACAGTGGGGCATTTACAGGTGAGGTGTCTTGCCCAATGCTGGTGGATTTAGATGTGAAGTATGTGATCTTAGGCCACAGCGAACGTCGTCAGTATTTTGGGGAAACCAATGAAACGGTTAATAAGCGTTTGCAAGCGGTACTCAAAACTGCCATGACCCCGATTGTTTGTGTTGGCGAGAATTTAAAAGAACGTGAAGCAAACCAGGCGTTTGCCGTGATTGAAAACCATTGCGCAGGTTCATTTGCCGGTATTTCCGCCGACGATATGCGTCGGGTTGTTATTGCCTATGAACCGGTATGGGCCATAGGGACTGGTAAGACAGCAACCCCTGAACAAGCACAAGAAATTCATGCCTTTATCCGGTCATGGTTAGGAAAGAATTTTGGGCCTGAAGTGGCTGAATCCGTACGTATTCAATATGGGGGCAGTGTGACCCCGGAAAATAGTGCCGCGTTAATGGCTAAGGCTGATATCGATGGGGCCTTAGTTGGCGGTGCCAGTTTAAAAGCACCATCTTTTGCAGCGATTGTGAAGGCTGCAGCAATGCAATTAAAGTAATTAATTCTAGGAGACAGACATGGGTTTTATTATCGCGATTCATATTTTAGTATGCGTGTTATTGGTTATCACCATTTTAATGCAAGCAGGGCGTGGGGGCGGCTTAACCGAAAGTCTTTCTTCTGCAGAATCCGTGTTTGGAACGCAGACGAATGCTTTCATGGTGCGTTTCTCGTCGATATTGGCAATTATTTTCTTTAGCACATCCTTGATTTTGGCAATCACGGCTTCCAAGAAAGACAAGTCTTTGATGTCAGATAGCAAAATGTTGCCTAAGGCTGAACAAGCTGCTGCTGCAAAGCAACCTGCTGTGGTTGTCAGCCAGCCAACAGCAGTGACCGATGTGGTTAAATCCGAAGCAAAAGCAACTGTGGCAGACAAAGCGCCAGCAGCAGTTGTGCCTGCGGCAAAACCGTAATTAGGGTACAGAGCTCATTTGAATGGTTCTATTTTGCTCACCATGGATTGTGCGTTTTTTTCTGATCTGCAGCATTTTCTTAATTAATCCTATTTCTGCGCAATCTGCCCCTCGAGGGGGGCAGATTGTTGTTCCCGTTTCTTCCGATCCTAAAACATTTAATGACATTGTTGCCAGCGAGACAACGTCTTCTGCGGTGACAGAGATGTTGTTTGAAGGGTTAACAACTGTTGATCCGATCTCCTTGCAAGTCATCCCGCAGCTGGCCGAACGCTGGGAAGTATCCAGCGACGGACTTTCCTGGACATTTTATTTAAGGCATGGTGTGACCTGGTCTGATGGCGTGCCATTGACTGCCGCAGATGTGGTGTTTACATTTAATGATTTAATTTACAATCCTGCAATCCCGTCGTCATCTCGGGATGTTTTTACCATTGAAGGAAAGAAATTCCTTGTTGAAGCCTTGGATGATTTTCGGGTGCGTTTTACCTTACCTGTTAAATTTGCCCCATTTTTACGCAGCATGTCTCAAGCCATTTTGCCCAAGCATTGTTTAAAAGCAGCTGTTGATCGTGGTCAATTTAGTTTTACCTGGGGGATTGATACGCCTCCGCAAAATATCGTCGGAACAGGGCCGTTTTATTTAAAGCAATATGTGCCAGGCCAGCGCTTGGTATTTGAGCGCAATGCGCATTATTGGAAAAAAGGGGATGATGGCAAGGCGCTGCCGTATTTAGATAAGGTGATTTTTGTTATTATCCCGTCGCCAGAAGGGCAGTTATTGAAATTCATTGATGGAGAGCTAGATTATATTCCCGTGCGTGGCGCAGATTATCCCTTGCTTAAGCCTCTTGAACATCAAAAGAATTTTATCTTGTTTGACGCCGGCCCTGCGTTTGGAAGTAGTTTTATCACCTTCAATTTAAATAATGAGAATAATCCCACGACGGGCAAGCCGTATCTGGACCCTGTTAAACTGTCCTGGTTTTCTGATCTGCGTTTTCGCCAGGCCGTGGCGCATGTGATTGATCGGTCCAAGATGATTGAAATTTTGACCAATGGGTTTGGCACAGCGCAATACGGGCCAATGAGTCCCAGTGGTGGATATTTTTATAACGCAAAGGTTAAGCATTATGATTATGATTTAGAGGCAGCGAGGAAATTGTTAAAAGAGGCTGGTTTTAAGCAAAGGCAAAAGGATGGGGTTCTTGAAGATGCCCAAGGCCATGCGGTTAAATTCAATTTATATACAGGAGCAAATGCGGATGTGCGGATTTCAATTGGGGCGATGATCCGGGCAGATTTGGCTCAATTAGGGATGGATGTAAATTTTACCACCCTGGAATTTAATGCCCTGGTGGCTAAGTTGATGAGCACCTATGATTGGGATGCTGTGATCATATCCTTGACGGGTGGGGTAGAGCCGCATTTTGGTCAGAATGTGTGGTTGTCGTCGGGTCAATTGCATATGTGGCATCCGAAACAAAAAACGCCCCAAACTTCATGGGAGAAACGTTTGGATGAACTATTTACCCTGGGCGTGCAGGAATTGGATGAAGGCAAACGTAAAGTTTTATATGATGAGTTTCAAGTGATTGCAGCCCAGCAGTTGCCCATGATTTATACCGTGTTAGAGAATAATATTTATGCCATCAGGCAGCGTTTCGGTAATTTGAAGCCAACTGCCTATGGGGGAGCGTTACATAATCTTGAAGAGATATACGTCGAATGATTCTCTATATTCTAAAACGCTTAATTATCGGATTTTTCGTCCTCATCGCCATGAGTGCATTGACCTTTTGGCTGATGCACGCAACTCCTGGCCAATTTTTTGATGCCTTAAAGATGAATCCACAAATCTCGCCCGAAACAATTGCCCGTTATGAAACCATGTACCATTTAAAAGATCCGTGGCACATCCAATATTGGCATTGGTTAACCAATGCCCTGCACGGTGAATTTGGGTATTCCTTTTATTACAATATCCCTGCCACAAATTTGATCGTCGCCCGTATGGCCAATACATTATTATTGTCATTGGCGTCGTTGGTTGTTACCTGGCTGATTGGTATACCGTTAGGCGTGTGGGCAGCGATGCGCCATAACACGGGGTTAGATAAATCCATGGGATTTTTAGCCTATATTGCCTTTTGTGTGCCATCGTTTTTCTTAGCGATCGTGCTGTTATTTCTCGCCAGCCATTGGGGAGTATTACCTTTAGGGGGAATTGTCAGTGCTGTGCATGACGATTTGTCCTGGCCTCAGCAAATCTTGGATTATGCGTCGCATTTAGTTATCCCGACGATTGTTTTGTCATTAGCATCCATTGCAGGCCTGCAACGCATCATGCGGGCAAACATGCTTAAAGAAATGGGGCAGATGTACATGACAGCTGGCCGTGCCAAAGGTTTAAGCGAAGGCCGTTTATTATATGACCATGCGTTAAAAAATGCCTTTAATCCCATGGTGACATTATTAGGGTATGAATTTTCAGCGCTGTTAAGCGGGGCAGCGCTCGTCGAGATTATATGCAGTTGGCCAGGATTAGGAGCTTTGATGCTCACAGCGGTGCGGGCCAAGGATGTGTATGTGGTCATGGCCAGCATGGTTATGGGAGGGGTTTTGTTATTGATTGGTAATTTATGCGCGGATATTGCCTTAACATGTTTAGATCCCAGGATTCGTTATGACCGGCAGCGTTAATGCTTCGTTTATAGAGTTGTGGCAACAGCTTATTAAGCGTCCTGTAGCACGACGGGCATTATGGGTCTTGGGCTTTTTATATTTCATTGCCATTGCCGCGGATTTTCTGGCCCCGTATCATTATGCGGATGAAAATCGGGATTATTCCTACTGTCCACCGACGAAGATTGAATTTATCCGCGAGGGGCATTTGACAAGGCCGTTTGTTTATGGCCGCACGTTGAGTTTTAACGAGGAGCATAAGCGTCAGTATGTGACAGACCACGCGAGGCAATACCCGATAAAAATATTTTCTAAAAGAAGATTGTTTACGGTTGATGCACCTGGACGTTTATATCTTTTAGGGGCTGATGCGCGTGGCCGTGATTTGCTTTCACGTATTATTTATGGGGCACGTATTTCTTTATCCATTGGATTAATAGGGGTGACGATATCGTTTGGGCTAGGCCTAATTTTCGGCGGGATTGCCGGGTATTTTGGGGGAATTTGTGATTCTGCGTTGATGCGTTTATGTGATATGTTTATGTTAGTCCCTGGTTTTTATTTGATGTTGGCCTTGCGCGCGGCGGTACCGAGCAGTTTTAATTCCACACAAATTTACATATCCGTCGTTGTGATTTTGTCGCTCATTGGTTGGGCTTCTTTAGCGCGCATTATTAGGGGGATGTGTTTGTCGCTCCGAGAGCGGGAATATGTGTTAGCTGCGCGGGCATTGGGGGTAGGCCATTGGCGTATTATCAGACGGCATATTTTGCCGCAGACGTTTTCGTATTCGTTAGCGGCAGTTATGATTTCCATTCCAGGATATATTTTAGCAGAGGCAGGTTTGAGTTTAATTGGGTTAGGAATTCAGGATCCTATCCCGAGTTGGGGGAATTTACTTTCGGAAGCCATGGGTATTGTGCAAATCACCTTTGCGCCGTGGATTGTGTGGCCAGGTTTCTTTATTATAGTTACAGTTGTTTGTTTTAACTTAATCGGGGATGCGTGTCGAGATATTTTAGAACCACTATAATTATGGATATGTAGTAAACACTGGGCAATGTTTACATGCAAACAGAGGTGAGGTCTAAGAGAATCTTGACCCACCCCATCAAATAAGCATAGGTAG
>CAZHGK010000018.1:0-23592 GCA_964532095.1 uncultured Planctomycetales bacterium
AATTGGTCCACATGGGCATGTGTGTCAATGAGCTGCATAACTTAAAGATTGCGTTCTACAATTAAAGTGACAGGCCCATCGTTGATCAAGGATACGTCCATCATGGCACGGAAACGGCCGGTTTCAACCTTCAAATCAGAATCAACAAATAACGCTACAGCTTTTTTATACAAATCTTCAGCCAACACCGGGTCTGCGGCATCATCAAACGACGGTCGACGTCCCTTGGCACAATTGCCATATATGGTAAATTGGGAAACAACTAAAATTTGGCCATTGATATCTGAAACGGATAAATTCATCTTGCCGGCATCATCATCAAAAATGCGCAAGGTCAGGATTTTAGAAACCAAGGATTCTGCGCTGGCAAAGGTATCTGTTTTTGCCACCCCTAATAGCACCAGCAATCCCGAACCGATAGAACCTACAAGCTGGTTATCGACGGAAACCTGGCATTGCTTGACTCTTTGCACGACGGCACGCATATGTAATTTTGATTATACCCAATTCCATTTTAAAAAGCCATTGCTTAGTAAAAAATGCTATGTTACAACAAGCACATGAATATATCGGAACTTGTCACAAAATATAAATTTCCCAGCCAGCTAACAGACATTTTACGTTCGCATAATATTGAACGGCTTAACCCGCCTCAAACCATGGCGATTGAAAAGGGTGTCTTGGATAATAAAAATGTCCTCATGGCTGTGCCTACGGCTTCGGGAAAAACTTTAATTGCTGAATTATGCATGCTTAACGCCATCCTCAACCGCGGCGGTAATGCCTTATACATCGCCCCTCTAAAGGCCTTGGCCAGTGAAAAATATAACGATTTTAAAAAGAAATACGAGGCCTTAGGGATTTCCGTCGGTATTGCGACTGGTGATCTAGATTCTCCAGCGAAACATTTAAACCGCTATCAAATTCTTATTGCCACAGCCGAAAAAGTAGATTCTATCCTGCGTTCGAAAGGCACGTGGCTCATTAATCCCTTATCCGCCATTGTGTTAGACGAAGTGCATGTCATCGACGACGAGCATCGCGGGCCAACCCTGGAAATCCTCATCACCAGGATCCGGCAAATGAAACCGGATATCCAAATCCTGGCTTTAAGCGCCACAGTCAGCAATGCCCAGGAACTGGCCGGTTGGTTGGATGCGAATTTGGCTTTTAGCCAATGGCGCCCTATCCCTCTTAAAGAAGGTGTTTATTACAATGACCGCATCATGTTTAATAATGAATCTATCAAAATTATCAAGGAAGACCATCCTGATGAATTAAATAAAGTCGTTGTTGATACCTTGCGCGGCAAAGGACAGGTCTTAGTTTTTGTTAATTCCCGACGATCAGCCCAAGCTGCTGCCCGTGAATTAGGTGGTAGCGTCAGCGCTTTAGTAAACCCTGAAGAAAAAAAACGATTAAATGAAATTGCGGGCCTCATCGCCGATGATCCAAGCGCCACCAAGGTCTGTAAAAAATTAGCGGATACGATCCGCTTTGGTGCAGCCTTCCACCATGCCGGCTTAACCCCCAAACAGCGCCAACTTGTCGAAGAAAATTTCAAGAACACCACGATCAAGGTAATTTGTTCAACCCCAACCTTGGCAGCAGGTGTAAACTTACCAGCCCGTCGAGCTGTGATCCGTGATTGCAAACGTTTTTCCAGCGGCATGGGCAGTGTTTATATTCCTGTCAGCGAATACAAACAATGCGCAGGCCGTGCTGGTCGTCCTCAATATGATGATTATGGTGAAGCTGTGATGATGGCTAAATCCCTGTCGGAACAGAATACCTTGTTTGAGAAATTCATCATGGCCAAGCCTGAGCCATTAACATCCAAGCTCGGCAATGAAAGCGCTTTGCGCATCCACGTGCTTTCCTCTCTTGCCGCGGGTTACGTCCATGACATCAACGGCATGTTTGATTTTATCAACCGCACCTTCTTGGCTTACCAACGCCAAGGCTTGAATTTAATCAGTTTAATCGGTGAGATCTTTGATTTTCTGCATCAAAACGGGTTTATCGATAAAAGCGGGTTTAGGTTCTTCACCACCCCTTTTGGAAACGCGACCAGTCGCCTTTACATCGATCCGATGACCGCCTTGACCTTGCGTGATGGCTTAAAGAAAATCCACGACGGAAAATCTTTTTCACCTTACGGCATTTTACATTTATTAACCTGCTGCCCGGATAGTGAAATCTTAAATGTGGGCAAAAGCGATTATGAACAATTAGAGCAACTGTCGCATCAATTAGAAGACGAACTGATCCTCACCGGCAATGATTTGCCAGCCTTGCAAGATGCCTATATGTTTTATGCCACTTTAAAAACCATGTGGCTGTTATCCCGCTGGCTAGATGAAGACAAGGAAGAAACTTTATGTGATGATTTTGGCGTCGGGCCTGGAGATATTTATCGCCATGTGGAATCTGCCGAATGGTTACTCTATGCTGCCGGACAAATTGCACAACTCAATCATTTCCAGAATTTGACATTTATCATTGAAACATTGCGCACGCGCATCCGCTACGGGATTAAGGAAGAATTATTGGAATTAGCAAGCCTGCATGGCGTGGGACGCATCCGGGCCCGCATGCTCTTTGCCCATGGGTACCATAAATTGGCAGATTTAAACCGGGTTTCTGAAAGTGAATTATCGTCGATAAAAACGATTGGACGGGCATTAGCTAAAGACATTCTCAAGCAACTTAATGCCCCTGCTGCGCGGCCTCGCATGCCCTTCGGCGCCTACCAAGAACAGCACACCGAAGAAACTCCAGTTACTGAGTGGACAGATTAATACTTATTCCCTTCTTCAAAAGCTACAGTGGCTCTTCGTCCTGGCGGCAACTTTAGTGGATTATTGTGTTCATATTGGTCTAAATTAAAAACCCAGCTAAAATCATTCATGCGTTTTGGGTACCATTCCCCGCTAAAAATAATTTGTCCGTCGAGCTTGGCAATAACAACCAAGAATTGTCCTTCCCTTAAATCGGTATAGGTTTTTGCTAAAGGGTCCATCGAAATAGGTGAAAACCAGTTATGTCCAAAGACCACGAACCAATAATCAGGAAATTGTTTAGCCTGTAACGTGCTTTTAATGCTGGGAGCGGTAATTCGATAATCCCTTTTCTCAACAGCCTTTAAAATCTCTTTTTGGGCGATGATTTTTGCTTCCTGTTCATTAACCCCGTCGGTCTTGTTGACCATGGTGGCATAGTTGTTTTCAACAGCTTCCATGCTGGCACAACCTGCGGTTAACAACATCAATACAAATAATAGTCTCATATCTTCCCTTTCCATAAACCTTTTTGTTGTTCACGGGCTTCATTAAATAAACGGCGGAATTCATCCGCCTTGCTGACATTTGGCGGAATAGTCATAGGATACGCATACCCTTCCGCTATGATTTTTGCATTCACAAAAGTCCCATCTTTAAGATACACATACCCTAATAAGCGGCCGTAACGGTCTCGAGGCTGAACATCTGTTTCCACCCGTACCATCTGGCCATTTAAAAGGGCTTTGGTGAAATTTGACGCTTTCTTTCCCATTGCTAAAATCACATTCTTATCCTTACCTAATTTCTCGCTATCACGGGATAATTTCTCATTATCCCTGGATTCAGGAGTATCAATCCCTATAAAACGTACCCGCTCCCCATTGTCCAATTTAATAGTATCCCCGTCGTAAACATAGGCCACTTGATGAAAACCACTGTCGGCCTGGGGCGTAGGCAATGATTGTTGCTGCTTGCCCGCAAAAATAGCTGTCAGAATAATCGCCACCACACCAACGCCCCAACGCAAAAGCGCCTTAGGATTTGATGGTGGCATGCCAATCCTTTTACTCATAAAAATCGCGTTGCCTTTAAATGCCGTTCTAAATGAAAAACCAAAAAATGGTTTAAAACATACTTTAATTCTTTTTGGATGGGCTCGGTAAACCCTAAACGCATGGCGATGGGCCATGGCTCTTGCTGGATATGACGGATCGACGCCATTGCTCCTCGAGAAATCAACACAGCATCTCCCCCCGGGTCCTGGCATGTTTGGCATACCAGCCCACCTAATCTCATACTAAAACGTGTTCCTGCATCTATCGTTTGATTACAACGCACACAGACTTCCAAATGTGGCTTAAACCCGGATAAGGCTAATATTTTTATTTGTAACATATGCACCAGCTTACTCACATCCGAGGTGTGCTGGATATCATTTAAGAAATTTTCCATCAAGGCATAAATCTGCTGATTATGTTCTTCGGGAGGCATAATGACATCTAATAATTCCGCGGCATAGCTGGCTGCAGTCATGCGCTTTAAATCCTGACGGATGGCTGGATAATACGATTTCATATCGCATTGGCCAACTAAATGAATATCACTATTGCGGTGTTGATAATAAACAATATCATTAACGGAGAAACGATCGACGCTGGAACCGAATTTTCGAGGATCTCGGCGAATGCCTTTAAGCACGCCTTTGATTTTGCCATGTTCGCGGGTAAAAAAAGTGGCAATGCGGCTGGTTTCACGCAAATCAAAAACCTTAAGGACAATGCCTTCTGCTTTGACGATCATGCCATGATTATGACAAAACCTCTCGGAAAATCAAGGCATGCGCACAGATTTTTTAATGGTGAGGGAAATATGCTTCAATAGCTTCGCGGATAATTTTTTCAGGGACAGCTTCTACGACCTGAACGCGACCGATGGAACGCGCCAGGACAAAACGGTTGCGGCCTGCCACAAACTTTTTATCATGGCGCATGCGGTTTAAAATATCTGCGCATTTAACACCCTTAATCACCGACGGTAAACCAATCACATCCAATAGCTGTTCAATGAGGCGTGCATCATGGGCACTGAGCATTCCTAAGCGCACCCCAATGCGGCCAGCCACGCGCACACCTAAAGCCACAGCTTCCCCATGCTGGTATTGGTTATATTTGGCAGCAGCCTCAACAGCATGACCGACGGTATGGCCATAATTTAAAATGGTGCGAATGCCTTTTGTTTCCCGTTCGTCACGGCTAACCACATCAGCCTTAATCGCCGCACAAATCGCCACCACCTTAATAAGCACCTTAGGGTCCAAACGCAAAAATGCCGCAGCATTGGCCCGCAAATAATCAAATAATTTTGGATCACGGATAATGCCGTATTTAACAGCTTCTGCTAAACCATTTTGGATCTGACGCTTGGTTAGTGTTTTAAGCACGGCTGTGTCTGCCACCACCAAACGTGGTTGGTAAATCGCACCGACTAAATTCTTTCCATGGGTCAAATCAATTCCTGTCTTGCCACCGATAGATGAATCAACCTGGGCAAGCAATGTCGTCGGAAACTGAATATATGGAATACCCCGTTTATAAATCGCCGACACAAAACCTGCCAAATCACCCACCACTCCCCCACCTAAGGCAATACAAAAAATTTGACGGCCCACATCATAATTGGCAATGCGTTCAATAAGATTTAAAGCACATTGGGCAGATTTGCTTGGCTCTCCTTGGGGCACATTAAAAAATTTAACAGTAAAACCTGCCTTTTTAAGGACAGCGGCTAAACGCGCCCCATGCAAACGTTCAATGGAAGCGTGAGAAATAATGACCGCATCGCGACCTACCCCCGCTTTTTTAAGCAAGGCAGGCACTTTGGCAAAAATATTATGGCCAATAACAATCGGGTATGTTGCCGACGGAACCTTCACAGTAACTTGTTGCATCATATTTGAACCCCTAATAAAAATGCCAGTTGTGCAATCGCCGGCCACAAAAATTTAAGCAAGCCCATTTGCGCTAACACAATGATCACGATAAAACCAAAACGCTCCAAGCGCATATAAGGAATGCCGATTTGTGGCGGTAACACCCCAAATAAAATCTTTGAGCCATCTAATGGCGGGATAGGTACCAAATTAAAAACACATAAGGTCAGATTAAATAAAAACCCCCATGCCAGAATGTGATTAACGCCAGATAGCACTCCCCATTTATAAAGCAAGATGTACAACCACGCCAGAAAAATATTTGTTATAGGCCCAGCTGCTGCCACCAGCATTATTCCTAGACGGGGATTTCGCAAACGGCCAAAATTAACCGGCACAGGTTTGGCCCAGCCGAATAAAAATAAGGACTTTGTTAAACCAAAGAAATGCATGAGAAAAAAAGCACCAGGAATGATAACAGAGCCGAGAGGATCAATATGCTTGATGGGATTAAGGGTAAGCCTGCCTAAATTCTTGGCAGTCGGGTCTCCCAACCAGTAGGCAACAACACCATGCGCACATTCATGCAAAACAATGGCCGGGACAACGGCAAAAACAATAAGATAAATGACATCGATCATTTGGAAAATTCGTCGCTAACAAAACGCACAAAATCCTGGTGGACCCAGCCATTGATTTCATCTGGAGCTACAATTTGCCACCACCCATTATTTTCAACAACTAAAACAACCTTGCCCCCCTTAGCTAACTGACCTAAAGAAGTAGAATCACTGTTAGGAGCGCAACGGACATTGACCTTATCTCCAATAATTTCCGCAGGCTGCTGAGGGTCTTTAACTAATAAATAATCGGCACGAATAAAAGCCTTAGCCTTCGACGATAAACGCACCTTAAACCATTCATAATGACGGCCAGTAACGATCACGCGTTCATCTTGGGCTAGCTGTTCAATTACTTCAAAATTTATATTGGGACCACTACGGACATTGACGGAAGATTTACTGACTTGCCCTAAGAAAGGAAAGTGCTCATCAGCATTGAGTTGCACGGTTAAAACCGACAATAATACTGATGAGCACAATAAAAATAAGCGTAACATATTAGATCCCTTGCTTTTAGGCTCGGGATGATTCTGACATTTCGTCAGAATCACTTTTTAGCTGCGCCAGCGGCAGGTTTGGCAGCGGCTTTTGCATCACCAGCAGGTGCAGCTGCACCGGCGGCAGGAGCCTCTTCCTTCACCTTTTTCTTAGCTTTAATACGGACAATCTTTGTCTTGGGTAAACCAACCACATCACCTTGTTCAGACCAGGCACCTTTGCGCATCATTTCTTTAATGCGTTCAATGCGGGTAAATACTGAACGTTGCTTGGTGGATGCTTTATCAATTTTTAACGACGGATGTAACGACATATCAAAATCTCCTTATCTGTGTTGCTGAATACTTGCTTGATGCCTTGCGTTGGAACTTCTGGGCTTCATCCTGGCTGGTGAATTGCCCACCGCAAATAAGGTAAAACTTACCTTTTTGGATCAAAAATGTTGGCCAGCCGAGCCGGCGCAAATTCACAGCCTCTTGCTGTGCATAAGCTAAGTTCCCATAGGTAGCAAGCTGCACGGTCCAACGCTGGCTAGCAACTGGTTTTTGCATCACCAATGTTGCTGGCAACTTTTGCGCTGCAACGGCATGCTTCACTTGAACCGATTTAGTTACAACGGGCTTGGAAGCCACAACTGTCATCGGTTTACCCGTAGGCCGAGCAACCACAACCGCTGCTGCAGCCTGTTCCATGGCTGCTGCTGGAAGTGGTATGTTCTTGACCATAGGTGCCGGCTTGCGGGAACCTAGGTTCCACGCCACAGCCACGCGCTCATCCATGGCTTGGGCGGTAATTCGCTTGCCGCGCTCTACCCCTATCGAGAACGAAAAAAGTGCAATCATTATACCCAAAATCGCTAAAATGACAAGACTTTCCATGGACAGGGTCAAATTCGCCAAAAGGAACCTGGGCTTGTTTACATCTTCCATTGTTGCGGTATTGGGTGGAAATAATTCGAACTGCGGTTGCTTATAATTGATATTCATAGAAATTAATTAAATGGATAATGCCGGGTTAATGAGTAATTCCTCTTTATGCAAATCATTATAGTTCTAGCGCTTAAGTAAAGCCAAGTATTTTCTGAAATTTTTTTGGCGGGACAGGCGCGCAAATATATCGACGACGCGCGGATCAAATTGCGTGGCACGATAACGTATCAATTCTGCTACAGCCTCGTCGACAGTAAGAGCATCGCGGTATGGCCGTCCTTGCACCATCGCCTCAAATGCATCGACGACAGCAATGATGCGGGCGCCTAAGGGAATCTGCTCTTTCTTTAATCCCGACGGGTAACCGGTGCCATCATACTTTTCGTGATGATACAAAATGATTGGTAAGATCGGTTTTAAAAAAGCCACGGATTTAATTAATGCGACGCTACGCACCGTGTGGTGACGGATAATTTTAAATTCCTGAGGTGTTAAGGCTTCGCGTTTAGATAAAATTTCGTACGGAATATCTATAACCCCGACGTCGTGTAGCTGCGCAGCATATTCTAACGACTTAACCCCGTCGGTAGACACATTCATACGCTCCGCAATCATGCGGGTCACCATGGTATACGCCGGCGGATGGTTAACTCCTAGATGCTGTTGTTTTTTAAGAAGATTGCCAATCGACTGGATGCTGCCTAAAATAATTTTTTCATGCTGCTGGTTTAATTGTAAATTCTTAATCGCCGTAACTGCCTGCTCGGCAAACACCGATAACATCTCCCTCTCAAAATCTCCAAAGGCAGGATCGCTAGCATTGCGTCGGATAAAAATCGCACCCAAATAATCATCTGCAATCAAAGGCAAACCAATCACATGACCCTCAAACACGGACGCTCCCCTTGTCACCTTCATGACATCCGACGGAATATCCTGCAATTCTTTTGGTTTTTGGCGCAAAATATTAATTTGATTATCAAAGCTGGCGATCAAGCCAATCTTCTTTTTATCATCATCGAGCAAATACACATGCGCAGATGAAGCATGAATAAATTGGCATAACAAACGCGTTAAACGCAGGGTTAATTCAGCAACGGAATAGGTAGAATTCACCAACCGGTACACCATGTGCACCGCGGAAAGGATTAATCGATATCGCTTGGATGGAGATACTTGGGTTAATTGTGTCATACAAATTCTAAATATCCGAAAAAGCGTTTGTGTTCATCTAAGGCCAAACGGTCGGTCATCGACGCAATATAATTCCCTATGATTTCATATTTCTGCGCTTCTGTAAACTTAACATCCCTCGGATAAATACTGTACGGCAATTGCTTGGGGTTCTTTAAATACACGTCAAACAAATCCTTAATGATCCGCCGGGCCTTGGCCGTCATCCGCTCAACCTTCCAATGATGGTATAATTTCTCATTGAGCAGGCCTTGCAAAAATTCTCGCTCTTGGTGCATGGTCTTGGAAAACCCGACCACATATTCCTTGCATTTCTTAACCTCTAAAGCAGATTTGAATTTATGTTCCTTAATACGTTCGTCCGTCGATACTAATAGATCTTTCACCTGACGGTCGATTAATTCCTTGACCACCTGGTATTTAAACATTTCCCGGTTCTTTTGCGGGGTCGCACCAATTTTCTTAATCGCCTTTTGCCAAAGTTCGCTTTCCATCAAATCTTCTTCAGTGATAAGACCAGACGTCAGGCCATCATCAATATCATGGTTTAAATATGCTAACGAATCCGCTATATTGACAATCTGCGCTTCCAGCGTCGGCCCCTCTTTATATTCCTTATAAACCTCGCCACCCGGGGTATCATAAATGGTTTGATGTTTTAAAATACCCACCAATACTTCACGGGTCAAATTTAACCCATCAAAATTTGGATATTTTTTCTCAAACTTAGACACCACTTCAAAACTTCTTAAATTATGATTAAACCCTTTTGGATTTCCTCGACGGACAATGGCATCTAACGCATCTTCCCCAGCGTGGCCAAACGGTGGATGACCTAAATCATGCGCCAAGGCAATGGCTTCAATAAGATCTTCATTTAAAGCAAGATTACGCCCCAAGGTGCGCGCCAATTGGGCCACTTCAATGGTATGCGTCAGGCGGGTCCGGTAATAATCCCCTTCAAAAATAACAAATACCTGGGTTTTATATTCAAGTTTGCGGAAGGCTTCGGAATGGACAATGCGGTCGCGGTCGCGCTGAAAGGCCGTACGGCTTTCATGAGGCGGCTCATCATACCGACGAGGACCAGCATCCTTTGACTTCATGGCATAAGGAGCCAGGTTCTTATCTTCTAATTCTTCAATGTCTTTGCGTGTGCGCATGAATCAGAGTTTTATAGACAACATCCAAAGATTGAGAAATCACTTTTGCCCCGCCGGTAACAGGCATGAAATTATGGTCACCTTTCCAGCGCGGCACAATATGCATATGCACATGACCTGGAATTCCAGCACCAGCCATACGTCCTAGGTTCATGCCAATATTAAAACCAGCTGGATGCATGGCCTTGGTAATCAGATCCTTGACCATCAACACCGCATCCATCATCTCATGGTATTCTTCTCGTGTCAATTTACTGATGTCCCCAATATGACGGTTGGGTAAAACCAAACAATGGCCATTGCTATACGGAAATAAATTTAAAACAGCGTAACAATGTGGGCCACGCCAGAAAATATAATTGGCTTTGTCACGTTTTTGGCTAATGATGCGGCAAAAGACACAGACCTTGGGTTTGTCAGTGATGGAACTAATATAGGAAGCGCGCCATGGCGCCCATAAACGTTGCATATTCTTTACCTAATGGTTGGCCAAAAGAAATTTCTTTATGAATATTTGATTTCTTGACGCTTTTTAAAAGTCTTTCTAAATAATATTTCTTGGCCGTCTTAGCTTTTTTGGGGATAGTTACTTTCATATCCATCTCCTACAACTTATAAACGAATGATCTTACTTTTTAATTTCCCGCCGGTGATTTCCAACAAACCGTAAGAAAAAAACGACGCTTTGACCACATCGTTAGGGCTGCCGGGATTAAAATACAACACCCCCCCAATACGCTCATTATACGCCTTATGGGAATGGCCAAAAATCACCACATCAACCGCCTTAGGGTCAAACGCAGCCTGGGCATTAGCTAGGGCTTCCTTATGCAGACCATGGCCATGGCAAATGCCGATACGCACATCCTCAACTTCTAAAAATTCTTTCAAAGGCAATTTCGTCTTGATAGCACCAAGGTCCATGTTGCCACAGACAGCTTTCAGCGGAGCAATTTTCTTTAGAAGATTAATTGTTTCAACATCACAAATGTCACCGGCATGGATAATAAGATCAACATTTTTTAACGCTTCGAGAAGCGCTGGCGGGAGTAGCAAAGAATGAGTGTCGGAGATCACGCCGATTTTCATCGAATCAAATATGGCTCATCATATAAATGCATGAGCGCATTAATATCCTCTTCGTTCCAAATCCAAAATTTTTCCTGCAACGCCCTGATTTTTGCTGTTTCATCCAAACCACTTAATGACACCACCACACATCGGGATGGCTTTTGCGGCAGATCTTTAATCGCTGAAACAAGCGCATTCATATCCCCTTCAAGCACCGGGTCTTTCTTAAGGACAATAAGCCACGAGCCTTCCTGGCCCTGGGCCATTAACGCATCACCAAAACTACCTGCTCCTAAACGCAATTTAACAGGAGTCACATCAGAAAACATGGAAAGTTTATACCGACGACCATTAAGCTCAAAAGCCTCATTATCAAATTTATGCATCAATTCCGAAACCCGGCTGGTTAAATCCTTGCGCGCCACTGATTGGAATTCTGCAACTGCTTTGGTTAATTCTTCCTTAAACACCTTGCGCTGACGACCAGGCTCTAAATCTACCGCCTTCATGCGGCGCTCAAACACATATTGGATCCAATACTTAAACAATTTGTCTTGCAAATGGTAATAACTGCCATTCTTTTCAACAATCGCCGCTTCCATCAAAATATTTAAACGCTGCTGCACCTGAGCTTGTTTTAACTGGGTCACCGCCACCAATTCACTAATTTTATGATTACCTTGAGCTAAACCAATCAATACCGACGATACCACGCCTTGTGAAGACTTCCCGCGGTTTAAGGTATGCACGACGAGTTCAAAATGACGGGATAAAACGCCCCAAGGGTTAAACACACAATTCTCAATCGCCTGCACCACCAAGGGCGCATAAGCTTCTTCTTGACGATGAACCCCTGCTAAGGCAATTAACTCCTGGGATAAAATATTGATATATAACGGATGGCCACCGGTAAAATCTGCCAAGAAATTCTTTAAATGCAAACCTGTCTTGATGCTCGATAAATTTACATCCAAAAACTGCACGCTATTGGAAAAGTCAAAAGAATTGACTGGAATGACTTCAAAATTCCCAAACAACAACGATAATTTTTCCGTCAAGATCGATTGGGCATACACAGGATAGGAGCTTGAGGCAATGTACAAAACATTCTTTTGGGTCATGATGCGTTTACCCAAATGACTGAACACTTCTGGAATGTCCCACTGCTCCATACTTTGGAATTCATCCAGGATCAAGGCCAGCGCCACCCCTGATTCATGGGCAAAGATTTCCGGTACAGACAACAAAGCATGATAGGCTTCTAAATATTTATTGTCTTGCATCAAACCGCCAACAGCCTCTATTAATCCCACTGTTTGAGGGATGGATGGTTGGCAGGCGGCGCATAAAATCTTTAAATCTTCATGCACAGGCTGGTTACGGGATTTTTGATAGTGGTACAAAACGCTTTTGGAAAGCAATTGGGTGAAATGATTAAAATCGCGGCCTTCTAAATCAAGATAAATCAAAATCGTTTGGGCATCTTCATGGTCTCGGACAAGTTTCTTAAGAATAGAGGTTTTCCCAATATGGCGACTACCCAAAAGCGCCACATTTTGACGATACCCATCCTTAATTCCTAACAAACGCTTTTTAAGCGTTTCTAAGATTGGAGCTCGTCCATAAAAATGATTATCAAAATCTAAAACATTCATGGTAAATAATAAAGCGGATTGGTGGCATCCTTGCCCCGCCGCAATTCAAAGTGCATTAATCCGCGCCCATTGACTGTTGATGCTTCTGCAATGGCTGACCCTTTTAACACATGGTCCCCAAGATTACCTAATAATTTGGCATTTTGAGCATACACAGAAACAAAACCGTCTCCATGGTCGATCATAATGGTCTGTTGATACCCGGCTAAATAATCTGCAAAAACGACAACTCCATCACGCGCTGCTTTAACTGGTTCTGATGGATTGGACGTTTCAATATCTATCCCACGACTAGCAACACCTTGGGAAGCATCCCGATAATACCCCACCACCTTCCCCTTCACCGGCCAAACAAAATCTTCCTTCTTATCGTCAGGCGTTGGGACTTCAGGAATTTCCAAAACCTGTTCGGCGCCAGGAATTAGGATCAACTGGTTAACTTCAATGGCTGCCGCGTTTGGAATATTATTGGCCCTGATAATATCATCAATGGTGACATTGTATGTTTTAGCAATACGCCATACTGTCTGGCCTTTAATAACCTTATGATAAATCCCCTTTGGCGCTGGTGCTGAAGCAGGCGCTATGGTAGGTTGTGGCGCTGATACAACCGGAGGCTTATGCTCAGTTGTTGCACATCCAGAAATAAAAAGAGCTAAGAAAACCCAAGCGTAAATAAAAACTGGAGCGGGGGAAGGGAATCGAACCCTCGCAATCAGCTTGGGAAGCTGATATACTACCACTGTATGACCCCCGCACTTACTCAAAAAAACGTTTAAATTCTTCAATAGCTTCACCTGGTTTATCCGCCAATAATATATCGCGACACACCGCAATACGCGAAACTTGAACTTCTTTGAGTAATCCAATATTCCCCCGACAAATCCCGCCAATCGGAAAAACAGGCGTCTTAATTTCATGAAGAACTCGACGCAACATTTTTAGATCCATAGGGTTTCGTTCTGGCTTTGTTTGCGTTTTAAACACCGAACCGAAACCAATATAATCTGCGCCTTCGCGTTGAGCTTGCTTGGCCTGCGCTAAATTCTGGCATGATACCCCAATAATCGCCTTAGGTCCCAACAACTGACGGGCTTGGTAGTAAGGAATATCCTCCTGCCCCACATGAACACCGTCCACTTTTGCTATTTGCGCCAAATCACAACGGTCATTAAGAATGAACAAGGCCCGGTTGCGCGTCACTGGTAAAGCCTCACGACAAAATGCTAAAACATCGCGCGCTGAGCCATTTTTGTTTCGTAATTGTACTATATCAACCCCTCTGCGTACAGCAACTTTTAAAGCTTTCATTAACGCTTTGCCATCTAAAACTTGCGCGTCTAGGATTAAATATAATTTAGCGTTGTGCAATCGCTTTTTGTTCGAAATCATAGAACCTGTAACGTAATAATTTAAAGGATTGAGCAACAGATGGATCAATTAACTTGGCAGTTTCTTCTAAAACCCGCAGGGATTCTTTGACGCGCTGGGCATTGGCCCAGAAAATATCTTTACTACTAAGTCTTTTCATTTCGGAAGCTGAACTGGCCCGGCCTACATCATGGGCAATATCACGGGCTTCGATTAACTTGGCGAATCCTAAGGGTAAAGCGGCTTTGGTCACATCGTGACGGATGGATTTGAGCTGTTTGGCGAGAGCTGCATGATTATCTACGAAGCGGCAGATATCCTCACACACCCGTAAACCTTCTTTAACGCGGTTAAAGTTCGCATCAATAATTCTGAGCAGTTTTTTATCCACGCTGGATCTTTTCTATAATATTTGTCGTTGAGAATCCTGCGACCAATTTTATCAATTCCACCTTCTTGGCAATATCCGAACCCACCACTTCCTTGCCCTTCCAATCTGCACCTTTAACCAAGACATCCGGTTTAACAGCACTAATTAATTTGTGCGGCGTATCTTCGTTAAAAATCACCACAAAATCCACAAACGATAAAGCCGCCAAGACAGCTGCCCGTGATTTTTGCGGACAGATCGGTCGGGATGGACCCTTAATGCTGCTAATGCTACGATCACTATTTAATCCCACCACCAGAATGCGATCGTTCTTTTTCGCCTTCTCTAAATATGCCACATGACCAATATGCATTAAATCAAAACAGCCGTTGGTAAAAGCAATGGTACGCCCCTGACGACGCAAAAGAGCTAAACGCTTTTTTAAAACATCGACACTGACAATTTTCTTTTGAAAGTCCATGGCAGATTCACTCATGCATGCATGAGCCCATTAACTGGTTGTTAAGGTGTTTTCAACTAACTCACAGATGGCATGGAACATCACCAGGTGAGCTTCTTGAATACGTGCAGTCTTCGATGATGCGGAACTTAAGGCGATATTGCAACGAGATGCTAATTGACCACCATTACCACCTGTCACAGCAATGGTAGTCATGCCAATGGTTTGGGCATATTTTACAGCTTCAATGACATTTTTTGAATTGCCACTGGTTGAAATTGCCACCAACACATCCCCTTTTTTCCCTAAAGCTTCCAACTGACGGGAAAAAACAATATCAAAACTGTAATCATTGCCCAGGCAGGTCAATGCCGAGGTGTCGGTTGTCAAGGCAATCGCAGGCCAGGCCTTGCGCTCTTTTTGAAAACGGCCCACAAATTCCGCTGCAATGTGCTGGCTATCTGCTGCAGAACCACCATTGCCGCAAAAAAACACCTGATGCCCTTGACGAAAAGCCGTGATGATCGCATTGGCTGCCTTAACAATACAAGGCAAATTTTTTGTCAAGGTATCTTGCTTAACTGTAATGGATTCTGCAAAAATTTCTTTGATTGTCTGTTCCATATCACCTAACTTTTGGCAGAAAACACATTGGCAATATCTACCAAATCCATATTCACTTGTTTGCGTTCGCGCACAGCTTCTTCTATATCCACATAACGCATTTTATTATCGCGCAGGCTAGCCATTTTTCCAAATTTCTGTTCTGTGATTAACTCAACCGCCTTAACCCCCAGACGCGTCCCTAACACCCGGTCAAATGACGTCGGGCTTCCCCCACGTTGGATATATCCTAATACACTGACCCGAGTTTCATAACCGGTATTATCTTCGATCGATTTTGCTAAAAACTCACCCACAGAACCAAATCTTCGTTTTTCAACATTTATGGCTGTAGGATTTGCAGCCCGCGTCACATAGCCGTCAATCTTGGTCCCTTCCGAAATAACAATAATGCTAAACGGCTTGCCACGCTTGTGGCGTTCACGCAATAATTCATACACCTCATCTAAATTCACAGGAATTTCCGGGATCAAAATAATATCAGCGCCACCAGCAATCCCTGCTTGCATGGCAATCCATCCGGTATAAAGCCCCATCACCTCAACAACCATGATGCGGTGATGAGATTCTGCGGTTGTGTGTAAACGATCAATACACTCGGTAGCAATATTAACAGCAGTATCAAAACCAAAAGCAAAATCTGTTCCCGATAAAGCATTGTCAATGGATTTAGGAACAGCAACCACACGGATAATGCTGCGCTTATGCAATTGCCAGGCAATTTTTAAGGTATCTTCGCCCCCAACAACGATTAAGGCATCCATACCGCTACGCGCATAATTCTCTTTAATTTTCTTAACCTGGCTTTCATCATCCAAAGGATTAACCCGGCTGGTCCCTAAAATCGTACCCCCACGGTCTAAAATCCCCGTTGTGGATTTTACGTCCAGGACACGCATGTCATTTTCAATGAGACCTAACCAGCCGTTTTTGATGCCGGTAACGACAAAACCTTCCTGCATCCCTTTACGCACAACCGCACGGATAACGGAGTTTAATCCTGGACAGTCAGCCCCACCTGTTAAAATGCCGATTTTTTTCATGATCGATACCCGTGAAAGGGAACTTGCGTGCCAAAGCCAGAATCCAAGGTCTTAACCTTACCTTCTTCTAAATTAAATTTGATCACATGGATACGCACATTGATCTTGCCTTCCATGCCAATCGATTCTTCAATCTTGCGGCGCACCAAATCTGTTAAACGTGATGTTAAATCAGGAATGTTTGCTTCTTGGCGTAAAACCAATTTAATATCAATATCCAAACCCTTACGCAAAGCCACAACAAAAGGGCGGATTTCCTTAATTTCCGGGATCTGCGCATTTAAACGCTTGATCAAATCTTCCAAAGCCGTTAAAGATACGCTCACCGGGCCATTAGCATTTTGAAAGGCGATATTGCGTTCCCGACGACGGGTCCCGTAAATCAAATTCTCTAAAATAACGCTCATTAAAATCACCCCACAAGCAATCCCAAAGGTCACGGCAGCTACCTTGCCATCGTTATAAACCAAATACAGGAATTTATTAATGGTCGCTAAATCAATCACATGCAAAACAAATAGAATAATCGCTAAGCTGCTAAACCAAATGATGGAAACATAAAACACGATGGCCATACGGGTCATTAACCACATGGGATTAACTCCTCTCAACCGCCTGGATGTTGACGTTAATTTCTTTAAGCTCTATGTCAACGGCTTCTAACACAGCCGCATGCACTTTGTCTTGGATGATATGCGCGATGGTCGGGACATTAATGCCATAGTCGAGGATAATGCGCATGATAATTGAAATCTGGCCGTTGGGATCCACCCGCACGGAAACGCCTGGATAATTGCTATAACCAAATGTTTCCATGACTGAACCAATCAGACCAAAACGGGCAATAGATACACCGGGAATATCTTTGATGGCTGCAGCAGCAATGTCACCAATCACTTTTTTATGAATTTGTACGGCGCCTAAATCGACCTGGTTGATGTCGCGCATAGCCTTCCCCCTTAACCGTCTTTATTCATCATTTTTTCAATAAAATGAGTCGTGACCTTGCCTCGCCAAAATGTAGGGTGGTGCAAAATTTCCATGTGCATCCCGCTGGTGGTTTTAATCGGCGATACATAAAATTCATCTAATGCCCGACGCATCATACGGATCGCTTCTTCGCGGTCGCGGCCGTGAACGATCACCTTAGCCACCATGGAATCATAATACGGACTGATGACATAGCCAGGATAAATATGTGTATCTAAACGAATACCTGGTCCACCGGGCAGATTCAATTCTTCAATCTTTCCCGGACTGGGAATAAAATTATTATACGGGTCTTCCGCATTAATACGGCATTCAATGGAAACACCTTTAATCTTAACATCTTCCTGCTTAATTTTCAGCTTTTGTCCCATGGCCACCTTGATTTGCTCTTTGATCAAATCAATGCCAGTGATCATTTCTGTAACCGGGTGTTCCACCTGAATACGGGTATTCATTTCCATGAAATAAAAATTTTCATGCGCATCTAACAAAAATTCAATCGTCCCGACGCCATGATAATTCACACCTTTAGCTGCCTTAATCGCCGCATCGCCCATTTTCTTACGTAATGTAGCATTAAGCGCTGGTGAGGGCGCTTCCTCTAATAACTTTTGATGACGGCGCTGCACAGAACAATCGCGTTCACCGAGGTGAATCACATTGCCATGCTCATCCGCTAAAATTTGAAACTCCACGTGACGTGGTCCTTCAATATATTTTTCAATGTACACATCCCCGCGACCAAAATTCGCCTCAGCTTCGGTCTGCGCCATTTTTAAAGAATTAATTAACGTCACATCATTATGGCAAACACGCATTCCCTTACCACCACCCCCTGCAACTGCTTTGATAATGACAGGATACTTAATCTTTTGAGCAACTGCTAACGCTTCTTCCTGGGTTTTGATAATTCCATTTCCACCGGGTGTTAATGGAACGCCCAATTTCTTAACGGTTTCCTTGGCCACAATCTTATCCCCCATTTTGCGGATGGATTCAGGAGATGGGCCAATGAATTTGATATGGCAAGAGGCGCACACTTCAGCAAAATGTGCGTTTTCAGATAAAAAACCGTAACCTGGGTGGATTGCTTCCACGTCGGTAATTTCTGCGGCTGAGATAATGGCTGGGATATTTAAATAACTTTCCTTGCTGCTGGCCTTACCGATACAAACTGCTTCATCGGCAAAACGCACATGGAGGGAATTGCGATCTACTTCTGAATAAACCGCAACAGTCCGAATGCCCATTTCCTTGCAGGCACGGATGATACGTAAGGCAATTTCGCCGCGATTGGCGATTAGGATTTTAGAAAACATTAAACGGGCTCCACAACAAAGAGCATTTGGCCGAATTCGACCGGTTCACCGTTCTCGACTGTGACTTCAACAACCTTCCCGCGGATTTCAGATTTAATTTCATTCATCAGCTTCATGGCTTCCACAATACACACCACTTGGCCAATTTCAACAGTCGAACCAACTTCCACGAATGGCGCCGCTTCTGGCGACGGGGAACGGTAGAATGTTCCGACCATCGGGGATTTTACCCCTTTAACATCTTTTTTACTTTCTGCAGCGGCAGCAGGTGCAGCAGATGTAGACACCGCAACCTTAGGTGCAGGCAAAGATTCCACGGCATAATGCGACGGGCCTTGCATGACAAACTGTCCGTCGGCAGATTTCTTCAATTTTAACTTCAAGCCCTCACGTTCAATCTCTATTTCATTGAGGTGATTATCATTCATCAACGCAATGATTTCTTTGATCTCTTTGAGGTTCATTATTTAACCCTTTCGACGTAAATGCCGGTGCGTGTATCGACTTTAATGGTTTCTCCTGGCTGCACAAACAAAGGTACTTGGACCCAGGCGCCGGTATCAATTTTTGCTGGCTTATAGCCTGAACGGGACGAATCCCCTTTCAAACCTGGATCTGATTCTGTAATGGTGGCGACAATAAAATTAGGAATTTCCACCCGGACAACCTGGTCTTTATACAAAACAGTGTCAACGGACATATTGTCTTTTAAATATTTTAAGCCATCGCCTAACAATTCACTGCTGATGACGGTATCTTCATAGGTGGTTTGGTCCATGAAATGATAATCATTGCCTTCGGCATAGGTGTATTCCATGCGGCGACGTTCCAATTGAGCATCTTCGAGAACATCGGCAGAACGAAAGGTGCGTTCTAACACAGCAGCCGTCTTAATATTTTTTAAGCGGATGCGCACAAACGCAGACCCCTTACCCGGTTTAACATGGTTAAATTCCGTCACAAAGTATAACTGTCCATCTACGACTAAACCCATCCCATTTTCTACTTCATTAATCGATAAAGCCACTTAACACCTCACATCCTTGTTCTGTTACGAGTATCATGTCCTCAACCCTGATCCCGAATTGGTTCGGGATATACACCCCCGGCTCGACCGTAACAATCATACCTGGTTCAAGCACGGTTTGGCATTTATGGGATAAACGCGGCGCTTCATGAATATCCAAGCCCACCCCATGCCCTAACGAGTGGCCGAAATACTTAGCCAACCCAAATTTCCTTAAAACCTGGCGTGCCTTTAAATCCACCTCTGCCACCGGCACCCCCGGCTTAATCATCTTAATTGCTTCTTTTTGCGCAAGTGTCACAGCTTCAAAGACTTGGCTTACACGGGCGGTTATTCTACCCAAAAAGAAATTGCGTGTCAAGTCAGACTTGTATCCATTAATATCCATACCGATATCAATCAACACCGGCTCATTATTTTTGATTACCCTTTTAGTCACATGGGCATGCGGAAAACAGGAGTTTGGACCTGAGGCAATAATGGGACTAAACGAGAAGGTTGCTCCATTTAAACGCACAAATTGCTCCAATTTAGCCAGTACTTCTAGCTCAGAAACGCCTGGACGCACCACTTTCTTAAGTAAGGCAAGGGCTTTGGCATGCAGCTTTAAAGAGGTTCTTACCGCTTCAATTTCTTGGTCATCCTTAATTTCACGCAAACTCTCAACCGCCCCAACCGTACCGATTAATTTCGTACGGGTAGGACAATATTCTTTTAGCTTTTTAAATTGGGCGATACTGACCTGACGTTCATCAAAACCCAGACGTTTAATCTTGTAGGTTTTAACAAGCTCAAATAAGGTATGAAGAGCGCATTTAGAAAACTGCTTAACCGTCACCCCCTTTAGACCCTGACGGGCAGCCAAGGTATAGCGGGCATCGGTGATATAAAACGCCTTGTTACGCGTCACCAATAACCAGGATTCGCAGGCCGGGAAATTGGTTAAATAGCGGATATTGGTATCTTGGGTAATGACGAGCGCATCGATATTTTTGTGGCGGGCAAAATCAGCAACTAAAGCTTTTATGCGGGCGTTAAACGCCATAATGCGACTCCTTACAAATGGATCATTGCTGTGATTCAGTGACCAACAAGACCGGAATGCCATTTTTAATGGGATACCGGCGGCCACAGGCAGTGCAGACAATTTTATCGTCTTGGTGCACCACATTTCCCTGGCAGGCAGGGCAAGCAAGTAATTCTAGAAGCTTGGCATCAATCATAATGACTTTAAGCGCCTTCGCGCTGGGCAATTTCTACAAAACGACGTTGCAATTCATAAATCGAACCGTTTAACAATTCAGCTTCTTCCTTAGTTAAATTCCCGGTTGTTTTATCACGCAACAAAACAAGCGTATCGATTAAAAACTTGGCTTGTTTTAAATTTTTTTCTGGCTGATTGGTCATAGGGTTTGGCATCTCACCAAGAAATATCATGGCTTGAAACCCTAAGCTGGCTATGTAGTTAAAGAAATCTAATTCTTGTTCGGCTTCTGCAGATTCTTTCGAATCTTCGGGGGCAGGTGCAGCAGATTCTAATGGTTTACCGTCGGGCCCAATAAGGCCTCCGCTTTCTTTATCCATTGAATCTCCCCAACGATTATGTAGGTCCATAGGTTTCCTTTCAAAAAAGTAACGTTACATTACCATTGAAGATGCGGGATGTCAACTTTTCGTGATTACCCAGCAGGGATTCCTAACAACTGCGGCAGATTATTCAGCGGTTTGACTTCGATGTCTTTGATATAGAGGCCATTGATGACAATATTTTCCCCGGGGACAGTTACTAATTCTGCTTCAAGGCCCGTTTTGGGCCAAGAATTGGTGACTGTCCCCTGTTTTTGGACATCTACATTCATACGTCCAGCAGTTAAATCAATACCACCAGGACCCTGGGATGGCTTTACTTGATTGCTCACAGCCAACTGAGCAGCGCTAACTATTTGAAATTCATTTATTCGCTTTGCAGTATAGTCTTCAAGCGTCAAAGAAAGCGCATCAACATCTGTACGAATATAGTCATCCCTGAGTTTAATGCCTAACACAATCTGGGCTATAAATGACATGGCATCACCCATAGAAGCCCCAGCTCTACCTAAAGGATTAGTCTGAAAAAACCACCATTCAAATTCAGCGAGATACTTTTTTCTCTCTTCTAAACCAATAGTTCGATCAAATATTTTCTTCCATAAATAGCCAAGATAAGCCATCAACACAGGCACCCGATTTCCAAAAGCATGCGTAATTCTAAAACTTCCTAGACTTTTAAACTGAAGAATAGTTTGTTTGAAAGTAAATTCTTGCTCTTTGCCACCATCTAATTCAAACTTTCTTTTATATTCCTTTTGAAAAACATTATCCTTAAACTTTATCCTTTTTCTGACCAAATCATAAAGCTCCTTTAAATTGGTAGCATTAGGCACAGTAACAGAATAACTATCATCCCCTTTTAAACGAGCGTTGCTTTCTAATGCTGCACGACGATCCATCCGTTCTCTAACATCAATATGTGGAGAGCTTATATTAAGCAAAACTTGTCTAATACTATTGAACGTTTTCATAAAATTCTTGGAATCCACCACAGACACCTTTAAATACCCACCTGACTCCTTAAGAATAATATCTGCTAATTTTTCCTGAAAATCATCACCCTCCCCAATTCCACGTTTAATCTGTTGTTTCAGTGCTTCTACATTCATCGCCTGGCTGGCTTCGATTGATTGGGCGCGGTCATATTGATCGCGCACTTTATTATAAATTTCACCTGAATTATTATATTTAATTTGAATTATCACAGATCTTCTAATAAAAACAAATCCTCCTAACCCTATGGCCCAATTATTGATATTGACCGCGCCTCGGATCCCACTTAATGTCTGGACAATGCTGTCAAACAAAACATACGATTTCGTATCATTATCATAAACCCCAAATAATTCTGCCAGAGAGTGAATGTTATTCTGTTGCAATTGCTTTAGCAAAAACAACTCTTCCCCGTTGAACCGTGCTAAATACCTAGACAAGATAATCCCAAGCCCTTCTGTTGGAATTTTAATTCTCTGATCAAATTCCTTTGTTCCATAATGTCCTAGCCCTACGGACACATGAAAAAACGCAGCATCATTCGCATGATGCGCTTCTTCCGCATTCATTGCCTGAGAAAATTCAGTTGTTTGCGCGGCACTTCTCATCTGTGCCCCACCGGAAAAATATTTACGGGGTACAGAAGCTACGCCAGATCCAACATCAGTTGGATCTGGGTCCTTGATGTAGTTGTAGACACCTTTTTTGAAGGCTTGGAGATACTGTTGATAAATTTGTTCTGGATCCCCGACAGAAGCATTCGGGGATGACAAATTTGCTACCTTATTCTGATCCATGTATTTGCGACCGAGAATACTATCCTTCATCCGTTTCTTAAACCAGACAGCAAGGATTAGAGAATTGTAAACCTGACGCAATGGGGCGAAGTTTTTACCTTCGTTGACTTCAGTTTCAAGAACAGGTATGAGAATTTCACGGACAATGTTCTTGAAACTGTCC
>CAZHGK010000019.1:0-22526 GCA_964532095.1 uncultured Planctomycetales bacterium
GCCATTGCCTTAGGGGTTGAGCAACCGCTAGAGTTGCTATAATAACTTGCTCCCCGTTCAACAAACTGCGCTTCTACTTTTTTAGGCGCAAAAAACTTGCGACAAAATTCTTCTGCCTTTTTTTGATCAAAAGCACGGCAGCAATAAATATCGACGGTAATAAAATCTTTGGGGGTCAAGGTGTGGATGACAATTGAACTTTCGATCAACGGGACCCAACCGGAAAGACCGGCTTTATCTGGAAAACGTGTAGCATCGCTACGAAAAATACTTGGCGGCGCTTGTTTTTCCATGCCTAAGAATCCTACAATCTCGTCTAAGAAATTGTAGCAAACAGTTAAATCATCACAAACACCGGGCTTACAGTCATATAAATCCAACAACAATTCATAGCCGAACACCCCAGCAGACTTCGTCATTTCTTGCTCCTTTGGCCAGTCTCCCTCTGGCGAACAGACCTCAGATGGGCCCGTTATGGATTACCCTTAAAAAATACGGATGATTATACCAAAATGCTCAGCGATGCAAAGATTTTTTTACTGTGCCCTTTCTTTGCAATAACGGGTGTATTTTATAACAAATTTGCATTTTAAGACTAATTAAATTAAAATAAATTCATGATAAAGATAACAATTAATGGCACCTCAAAAGAAATATCTGGCATCAACCACGTGGAAGACCTTGTGCGCCAATTCTGCACCAAAACAAACCATGTGATCGCAGAAATCAATGGCACCATCATCCCTTCGACCGATTGGCAAAAAACACCGGTCAATAATGGCGACACCATTGAATTGGTTTCCTTCGTCGGTGGTGGCTAATCATGATGGATGATCCTTTAATCATTGCCGGAACAAAGTTTTCCAACCGCTTTTTTTTAGGCACAGGCAAATTCAAGAACAAAAAAGACCTTGCCGACAGCATCGCCTCATCTGGCGCTGAAATTGTCACTGTCGCATTGCGCCGCATCGATTTAGAAAAGCACGACGATAATATCGTCGAACATATCCCTTCTCATGTCACCTTGATGACTAATACATCTGGTGCCCGCTCTGCCCAAGAAGCTATTCGCATCGCGCGCTTGGCAAAAGCGAGCGGGTGTGGCAATTGGATTAAAATTGAAGTCATAAACGATAGTAAATATTTAATGCCGGATAATGCCGAGACAATCAAGGCAACAGAAGTGTTAGCCAGCGAAGGTTTTATTGTCATGCCTTACATGGCCCCTGACCTTTATACGGCACGCGCCTTAGTTAAAGCGGGTGCAGCTACTGTTATGCCGTTAGGATCATTTATCGGCAGCAATCAAGGACTTAAGACCAAGGATTTTATTCACATGCTCATCAATGAAATTGATGTGCCCATTATCGTTGATGCCGGAATTGGCAGCCCGTCGCAAGCTGCTGAAGCTATGGAAATGGGTGCTGGGGCTGTGCTGGCCAATACAGCAGTAGCTACTGCAGAAAATCCTGCGCAACTTGCCCAAGCATTTTCTTTAGCGGTGAAAGCAGGACGTTTGGGATATTTAAGTGGTTTGCCTTCACAAAGATTTATCGCCAATGCCTCTTCCCCCTTAACCGGGTTCTTATACGAATCATGATTACCGTCGAGCAATTACAACGCATTTTAGAAGATACCCGCCCAGAGGTCATTGAAGATTTAGCCCAGCAAGCAGCCCGGATGACTCGTCAACAATTTGGACGCACCATTGTCCTTTATACTCCCCTTTATTTATCCAATTTTTGTTCCAGCCATTGCACCTACTGTGGGTTTCATAGCCACAACAAAATTGAACGCATCAAACTAACCCCCGAGCAATACCGCCTGGAAATGCAGGCCATCCATAACCAGGGCATACGCAATATCCTAATGCTCACCGGAGAATCGTATAAACACACTCCTGTTGAATATTTAGAAGAAGCCACCCGCATGGCCAGTGAATATTTTCAAGGCATTGCCTTGGAAGTGCATCCCATGTCTGTTGATGAATATAAACAATTATTTGCTGCAGGCGTCGACGGGGTTACAGTCTATCAAGAAACATATGACCGTAACCGTTATAGTGAAGTGCATTTATCAGGATATAAAAAAGATTTTGATTTCAGGCGAGATACCCCGCAACGAGCTGCACAAGGCGGCATCCGAAATATTGCCTTAGGGATTTTATTAGGATTGTCGTCGGATTTGGCCCAAGATGTCCATAGCCTGTGGAGCCATCTACGGGAAATGGAAAGGTCTTATCCTGGGGTTGAATATAGCGTTTCATTCCCCCGCTTACGCACAATTAAATCTCAAGAATTTGCCAGATGCGATATTGATGATATCACCTTCACTAAAATCCTTTGCCTGACCCGCATTTTGTTTCCCCGCGTTGGCATTAATTTATCCACGCGTGAAGAAGCTCGACTAAGGGATCATCTTTTGGAAATTGCCATTACCCGCATGTCCGCAGGTTCCAACACTTCGGTGGGCGGTTACACCTTAATTGACGACGACAAGCAAGACCCGCAATTTGATATTAAAGACGAACGTTCCGTCGCTGATATCATAACTCTTCTTAAATCCAAGAATTTTGACCCTATTTTTACCGACTGGCGTCATATTGAAAATTCCAATCTATGAATGCCTTTGAACAAGGATTATTAAAATATTTAAAACCTGAGCAACTCGCCCTCATTCAATCCAAAAAGATTGGCATTGGCGGTGCAGGTGGCTTGGGTTCTAACTGTGCCATGATGCTGGTGCGTTCAGGCTTTAGGCATTTGGAAATCATCGACTACGATGTCATTGATGCCTCTAACTTAAACCGCCAACAGTATTTTATTAATGAAATTGGTTTAAATAAGGTGGATATCACCAAGAAGCGCCTGTTAGACATTAACCCTGATATAAATATTCTCATACACAAACTGCAGTGGAACGAAGGCAATGCGGACCAATTTTTTGTTGGCTATGATTTTATTGTAGAGGCTTTTGATGTGGCTGATTGGAAATTCCGTTTTGCGCAATATTATGCGCCCCGTTTTCCCGTCGTAGTCAGCGGTGTTGGTATGGCAGGATTGCTGGAAAAACAACCGATGACTGTTAAAAAGATTGGTAATCTTTATATTTGTGGGGACCGCACCACCAACAGCCACGACGGACATCCTCCTATGGCCCCTCGGGTCAGCCAATGCGCGGCGATGATGGCCGAAGTTATCCTCGATCTGACCCTCGGTATTAAATAAAAACCGGGGACGTAGTTAGGTTTTCTTCTTTGGGCGTCCACCAATTCTAATTGCTAAATCAATATTATGTTCCAATAGCATTCTTTTTTTGAAATTCACACTACCCCACGATTTATTGGCATTGGTTTGACATCTAATTTCCTCTAAATCTTCAATTTGATCAATTTCGTTAATATAATCTTTCCATGAGACTATGTTCAACATAGCTTTATGATCCATCAGGGTTACTATCCCTTTTTCATTTAAAGTATGCGCTCTCGCACTCGACCAACTCCAATCCCACGGCTTATAAATCAACTGTGCCCTTACTGGATTTCTTTCCACGTAGCGAATAGCCCTATATAAATGACCCTCCTCTAACAAACATGAATAATAACGTCCTTGCCACACATGTCCTACACTATCATTCTTACTATGAAAATGTCGTGCATATCTTGCATGTAACATCTTTATCGTTTGTGCGAATGAATCCTTATGTCCTGCTTTAGCTATAAAATGTACATGATTAGGCATAAGACAAAATGCCAATATATTAAATTCATATTTTCTACTTACTTCTTCAAGCCAGTACAAATAATTACGATAATCCTCTTCGCAAAAGAATAACTGCTGCTTGTTATTACCTCTATGAGTTATATGGTACGGATACTCAAGCAAGATTCTTCGTCCTGAACGAGACATAGTGAATCCTTTAACATTTTTTATGGGGAATTTAAATACTCATCTAGGGGGAGATGAGATAAATGGGGACGTAGCTAGAAACCTAACTACGTCCCCGGTTTTTTATGAACGGTATTCGGCGAATAAATCAGTAGATAAGTAGCGTTCGCCAGTTGATGGGATAATGGCGACAATTAACTTACCCTTATTCTCCGGGCGTTGCGCTACCTTGATCGCAGCAGCCACATTACCACCGGAGGAAATCCCACACAGAATTCCCTCTTCTTTAATCAAACGCTTAGCCATAGCAAAGGCTTCATCATTGGTCACTTGCACGACTTCATCAATTAATTTCGTATCCACAATGCTGGGGATAAACCCTGCGCCAATCCCTTGAATCTTATGGGGCCCTGGTTGACCACCAGACAACACCGGCGATGTCGCAGGTTCGACCGCAATTGCTTTAAACGACGGCTTGCGCGGCTTAATCACCTGAGTCACACCTGTAATTGTCCCGCCCGTCCCAACACCTGCCACTAAAAAATCCACCTTACCTTCGGTGTCTTTCCAAATTTCCTCTGCAGTTGTCAGACGGTGAATTTCCACATTCGCCTGATTATCAAATTGCTGAGGCATGAAATATTTATTTGTATCAGAATCATAAAGCTCCTTGGCATTCTTAATTGCCCCCTTCATCCCTTCCGAGCCAGGAGTCAAAATAAGTTCAGCGCCTAATGCCTTAAGCAATGCCCGACGCTCTAAACTCATGGTCTCAGGCATGGTCAAAAGTAATTTATATCCTTTAACCGCACAAACAAACGCCAAGGCAATGCCGGTATTCCCCGACGTAGGCTCAACAATCACTGTATTTGATTTGATCTTGCCTGCTTTTTCAGCAGCACGGATCATATTAAAACCAATGCGGTCTTTAACCGAATGCAGTGGATTGAAAAATTCCAATTTCGCAACCACCGTCGCATGACAGCCTTGGGTGACTTTATTTAATTTAACTAAAGGTGTGTTTCCAATTAATTCTGTGATGTCATTGGCAATTCTCATGCATTGATCCTTTCTTTAGCTCTTATGACTGTCTTTGAACTTTTTTAAATACACCATCAGTAAGGCAATTGCTGCTGGCGTCACCCCGGAAATCCGGTTGGCTTGGCCTAGTGTCTGCGGATTAAAACGATTTAACTTTTCTTTAATTTCTTTGGATAAGCCGTGCACGAGATGAAAATCAAAGCCATCAGGAATGCGGATATATTCGATATGCCGAAATTTCTCCACTTCTTTCTGCTGGCGAGAAATGAATCCTTCATACTTGATTTGATATTCCACCTGCGAAATCACATCACGGCCCATATTCTTTAAACTCCCGTCGTAGGGAGCTAACATATCATAATTAACCTGCGGGCGCTTAAGTAAATCATAAAGGGATGTTTGCTGACGCACCGGCGAACTTTCTAACGATTCTAGAATTTCATCTAACGGAGTGCCTGGGCCAATTTTTGTCTGGCGCAAATGTTCAATCTCACGGTCAATCGCCGCATATTTCCTGACGACAGCATCGTATTGTTCCTGATTAAACAAACCATATTGATGTCCATATTTCGCTAAACGAATATCCGCATTATCTTCCCGCACAATCAAACGATATTCGACGCGCGAGGTAAACATGCGGTATGGTTCTTCTGTTCCTTTGGTGACTAAATCATCAATGAGAACCCCAATATAGGATTCATGGCGACCTAAAATAAATGGCGCTTCTTCGCGAGCGACCAATACGGCATTCATCCCAGCAATTAATCCCTGGGCGCCGGCTTCTTCATAACCGGTTGTGCCATTGATTTGTCCGGCAAAAAATAACCCGCCAATTTTCTTACTTTCGAGCGTGGCCTTTAATTCCGTCGCTGGAATAACCCCGTGTTCAATAGAATACCCTGGACGAATAAATTGCGCTTGTTCCAAACCAGGAATGGTCCGCACAAATTGCTCCTGTACGTCCATAGGCAGCCCTGTTGATATCCCATTTGGATAGTATTCATCCGTATCCAAACCTTCCGGCTCTAAAAACACATGGTGCGTCGATTTATCCGCAAATTTCTTTAATTTATCTTCGATCGATGGGCAATAGCGCACACCCGTTGCTTGAATTTGGCCAGAATACATCGGCGACAAATGAAAATTGGCCCGGATAATATCGTGCGTCGCTTCCGTCGTGCGCGTAATGTGGCAGGGTAATAATTTTTGCTCTTTGGGAATCAATGGCGTGCGAAATGAAAATGGCACCGGAGGATTATCTGAATCCTGGCGTTCCAATTTTGAAAAATCAATAGTTGTTCCGTCGAGGCGAGGCGGTGTGCCTGTCTTAAACATCATCACAGCAAATCCCATATCCCGAATACTGTCTGCTAAGCGGTTGGAAGCTTCCTCACCCACACGGCCACCAGGAGTAATCTGCGTGCCAATATGCATCCGGCCATTTAAAAATGTTCCTGTCGTAATCACCAACGTTCTCGTTGATAATTCCAAACCGCTAGCTAATCTTAAACCGGTAATCTTGCCCTGGGTAGTGACAATCTCACGGGCCTTATCAGCGATCACCGTTAAATTCGGCTGATTTAAAACCACGGATTGCATGTATAAACGGTATTGCTTACGGTCGGATTGGCAGCGGGATGAACGCACCGCCTGGCCTTTAGAAGCATTGAGCTGACGAAATTGGATACCTGTGCGATCGGCTGCTAAACCCATCTCGCCGCCTAAGGCATCAATTTCCTTAACCAGTTGGCCCTTGCCTACCCCACCAATGGCTGGATTGCAGCTCATTTGCCCTATGGTGTCCTTTGAAAGGGTCACCATGGCGGTCTGGGCGCCCATGCGGGCCGCAGCCAAGGCAGCTTCAACGCCAGCATGTCCGGCGCCTATAACTATGACGTCAAATATCTTCATAATGGACTATAAATTTACTCGAAAAGGGTATAGATGTCAAGGTGAGGTTAGTTGCAACCCTAGAGGACCGGTTGGGCACAAGATTCACGGATAATGAGCTCAGGAGTCAAAACTTTACGCACATGACTTTGGGATTTGCCATGCATAATGTCATAAAGAATTTTAACTGCTTCTTCTCCTAAGGCAAACAGTGGCTGCTTAATGGTGGTTAATGCCACTGGCCCATAAATACCTGCAGGATTATCATCAAAACCGATGATGGAAATATCTTCTGGGATTTTAATTCCATTTTCCATGGCTACTGAAATGATTTCCAAAGCCATATCATCACTGGCCGCAAAAATAGCTGTTGGTGGATTATCTAAAGAAAAGAAATGTTCTGCAGCCTTACGAGCAGACTGACGGGAATAATCCCCTTTATAAAAATATTCCGGTTCAAAAGACACGCCTTTGGCAGTTAAGGTTTTCTGAAAACCTTCAAAACGATCAATGCCTGCCTGAGTTTGCATATTTCCAGTGACGGTCGCAATGCGCTTATGACCTAAACCAATCAAATATTCTGCAGCTAATGCCCCACCCTTGACATTATCAACAGCCAGGTAGCTGACATCCAAATCTTTGACAATATGGTTAATCACCAGGATAGGCATTTGATCTGCTAAGGCTTCTTCAACTTGAGAACGGTTTTCAATAATATCGGCAAAAATCAAACCACCGGCATAATTCGAACGTAATGGATTTTTTCCGTCGGTAATATGGACAATCAAATCCTGGCGAAGCACTTCACACCCATGCCCGATCCCACGCAATAATTCAACCGCATAAAAAGAATGGAATACCCCAGGAAAACCAGGAATGACAAAACCAATCGCCGTATTGACTGTCCCTTTGGCAAGATTCTGGGCTGTTGGGTTTGGCTTGTATTTTAATTCGTTGATGACAGCTTGAACACGCGCCGCGATATCTTTTTGGACGGTAGGAACTTTATTAATAACACGGGAAACGGTGGTTATGGACACCTGAGCACGGCGGGCAACATCTGTAATGCTTATTTTTTTATCGCTCACGGTATGATATAAAAACTATTGAACAAGGTCACCCACACGCAAAGCGGTGGTTTTAGCTTTAATATCTGCAGCGCTAATATCCCGACGAACCTGAATAACTTCCAAAGTTGCAATTTCAGTAGAACCACGCAATACCTTTAAAACTCTACCAACCTTACTGCCATCATTTTCACCTAAATCCACAATAACAAAATTATTAGCTTCATTTAAGCTAATAACTGTCCCCTTTGTTTTAGCAGCAGCTGGCGCAGCTGCAGGCGCCGCAACTGAAGTGCCGGTTGAGGCATTAACAACAATGGGAGGCAATTCAAATTCTTTATTCGTCTGCACAGAATTTTCCTGCATTTTCTTGTCGACGCTATCTTTGATTTGCCAAATTTCATCAATACGGCTTTGGATGACATTTTCTGTTTCTTGGATCTTCTTTTGCATCTTGTCTTTATCGTTCGTTAGACGGGAAATTGTTTTTTCTAGCCCTAATTTTGAAGAGGTCAGTTGCTTGATTTGTCCTTGCAAGGCAATATTTTCTTCTTTTAATTTATCGGCACGTTCATTAACAAATTTCTGGTCGTTACGGGCACGGGCAATTTCTATAGATAAATTATTCGCCAAATCATCGCCATACTTAATCTTGCGTTCAATTTCTTCTTTTTCATTGGTGATATGCTGGATTTGCAATTGTAGGTCAGAATTTTGCTTTTTAAGCTCCACAACTTCCATAGCACTCTTATCCAAATCTGCTTTGGATTTTTCAATTTCCAATTGTAGCGCAGCTTTTTCACGCAACACACCCGCCCAATACCCTTCCCCTTCCGGAGAACCGACTGGAGGAGCATTGGCTACATCTGTAGCTACAGCTTGCTCAACTTGCTGCTTGGCCTGTTGCTGCTGTTGCTGTTCTTGTTGGCGCTGGGCATCTTCCTTGGCCTTGGCTTGAAGCTTGGCCATTAAATCGTCGCGTTCACGGCGAATGGTATCCACACGGCCTTTCCAATCATCGCGTTCACTGGAAGCTTGGTCAATTTGGCTTTGCAACTGTTGGGACTTGCGTTGCAATTCATCATAAAGATTTTTATACTGGGAGGCTTCTTTTTCTTTTTGGGAAACTTTTTGGTTTAATGCAGTGACATCTTGTTCCACTTTTTTCGCGTGGGTAATGGATTCTGTTAATTTATTTTCAGTATCGGAAAGTTGGTTTTGTAGATTTTTATTCTGCTGGTCGAGGTTTTGGTTCTTGAGCAAAACAAGAACCGCGACAGCAATGGATGCGACAAGAAGGACAATCAAAAGTATAACGCCACGCTTAACTGCTTGCGACATAACATCTCCTTAATCAATTATACATAGGAGAAATATAACAAACACCTTCGTTCAATACAAGGAAAAACGAATTTTTTTATTCGAATCTAATATCATCTAAATAAAAGGTGCACGCGTCGGGATTACCGTCCACGTTAGCGATCCAGGCAAAACCGCCGGCAATATAAGATAAATCTTTATCCCGTAAATCAATCGTATATTCCCGCCACTCTTTCGATAAAATCACCGGGCCGATAGCCGCGGTATCTGAGTCGGGAAATTCACGGTTCATGCCGACGCCACCAACTTTAAATTCTGCAATCTGCTCGTTACCTTCCTCGCCCCGCGCCCAGAATACCAGTTTTGTGGCACCCTTAAGATTGTATCCCCCTCGACGATCACCCCAATTATCTGCTGGGTTAAGCCAATACATGCCCGCCCAGCGACGGCTTTTGGCAGAACAATGCACGTCATACGTAACCTTAAGGCAGCTGTCTCCCTGATGGCAATTCTCCGTCTCATTATCCTGCACTTGAAGACATTCACCCGTCGGCATATACCCTGAAGGAATATAGCGGTTGTTGGATGTTTTATCTTGGTAGACGATAAATGGCACAAACGGTTTTTGCTTAGATTGGGCAGGAAAAACATCTTCCATTGTTTCCGCGTTGACCACTGGTACACTTAAGAAAAATAATACAATGAGGATAGAATAAGGGCGCATAAAAAATACATCGGGGTGGCATGACGCGCACCCCGACGCTAATAATCCATTAATATTAATTAAACATTATCTAATTCACCCAACTTTTGTTGAGCGGCTTCGGCAGGTTTCCAGAACCAACCATTGGGATCCCAGCATTGGGCATAAAAATAATCATCAATCAACTTCTTGTAGGTATCTGCTGCTTCTTCTTTCTTGCCTGAGGTGCGGTATGCTTCACCCAAGATAAACAAAGAAGTCCCGACATCATTAAGGGCCCAATAACTCATGGTTTTTTCTTTGGATTCCCATGGGTATTCTTTTAATGAAGCTTGCATTTCCTTGGCTTTTGGCGCATACAATTCCATGGCTTTACCTACATACGCAGTAACCGCATTAATATCCTTAGCTGCCAAAGCGCTCCAGGCTTTTTGGACTAATTGGCTGGAAGAATAATCGCCGAAATCCAAATTGACACCGGCATCAATCATGGATAATTTTTCTTTAGCGGCTTCTGAAGGCTTCCAGAACCAACCCTTGGCATCCCATGCTTGGCCGAAGGCATAATCCTTAACTAATTTGTTAAAGGCATCCTTGCTTTCGTCCTTCATGTTTGCTTTGCGGTAAATCTCACCTTGAATATACAATGAAGTCGCCACGTCATTCAATGCCCATAACTTAAAAATTTCTTCATTAGTACCAGTGGGGTAATCTTTTAAACCTGCTTGCATTTGGCGGGCTTGTTCACCATACAACTCAAGACATTTATTCGTATACGCTAAAACTGCTTCCACATCATTCTTGTCTAATGCTTCCCATGCTTTTGAAACTAAGGTGGCTGAACGAAAATCACCAAAGTTATAGCTTTCTGCGGCATGCGCTAATTGAGAAACAAAAGTTCCTGCTGTTAATAAACTTAGCATTAATACAAACTTCTTCATGATCCCCTCCTACCTTCCTACCCATGTTAACTTTATTGCCATCTTTGGCACCTGCTTTAGCCACCTATGACCAAAGCCCACAACGTACTGACTTTTTACATCATTCCTTAAGAGTTCCACAAGTCCCTATAAGTATAATACACTTCCCTGGGTTCGCGCAAGTACGGGCTGTTTTTGCCGTCTCCCTGGCCTATGAGCCCAAACCACTCTTCATAGTAGTACCCGCCGGAGAATGGCCCTACAACGTCGGCTTTTGTGTCATGGATGGCAGGCTCATAATTCTTCCACCATTCATCCAACCACTCAAATGCGACGCCGCCAACAGCATTGCCTACACCGTCTGCATAACCTGCGCTATTGCCCTTAATATCAAGCCAATTGCCTTTATGATACGCCGCTTGTGCGGCTTGCGCTTCTTGAGAAGTCATTGGAGGAGCAAATGCAGGGGCTCCATATTCTGAAATAAACGCGGGCTTATCTGCCGCTTCTTGCACCTGTTGCCAGAACGAACCAAAACCATAATCTCCACGATACACATTCGCTGCATAGGCATCCACATCAGGAGCGAATTGGGCAAATTTATCTAAAAACAAGGTATCGCCATTACAAACCGCCACAGGATGGTTAGGGTCAATCGATTTGATCATCTGGGCTACTTTATTAATAAACTTAAAATACGCTTCTGGTTTTTTATCTGCATTCGAAGCAACCCCGTAATTATTTTCATTACCTAATAACCACATCAATATGTATGGTTCATCCTTCATGTCTTCGACCATTTCACGCACATTATCTAACATCTTTTGTTCGTGCTCAGGGTTTTCATAATCGGTCCCCTCTGCCCAGGTAGCCCCTGAACCTACCGCATACTTGCCTACCAGATTCCCCATCAAAACCATAAAGCCATATTCATTGTACATCTTCCTTAAAAATTCCTTGTCCACTGGCCTTTGCGGATGTTGATAAATACGCAAGGTATTAACTCCCATGTCCTTCATCAAAGCAAAATCGCCAACGGTTGGTTCATCAAAGTCCTGCTTGTTATTATGGTTCTTATCAAGCCACGCCTCATAAGGCCCGTCGATAATGCCATTATGATTGAAATCATCCGTCATCCAATTGGTTAAGGAATTATTATCCGGGCTTTGGCCAATCTTTGTTGGCGTATATGTTATCCCTTTGATTAAAAACGGGGCTTCATGCACTAATAATTGCCAATGGCCATTCTCATACTTCACAAATCGCACCTTGCCCTGACCTAAACTTTTGACAGGTTTCCCTAAAGCAATCTTTCGCATATACTCTGATTTTTGCTGGGATTGTTGATTTGTCCTTTGGGTTAAAATGCCTGGCTTGGAGATGATAATATCGTTACTTGCATCGTTATCAAAAGAATTTAGAATACGGATCTTCGCCCCAGAATACGAAAGCTTAAGCTCTGGATGCATACGCACAATATGTTGGATTTTGGCAACAGCAGCCTGGCCAGGATACCAGGGTGTATGCCAATACGTCCAGGCAATGGTTCCAGGGAAATACACGGTGACTGCCTGATAACATTTAATCGCCTGAAAATACATCTTGGCTTTTTCAAATATAACCCCCATATTAAAAAGCTTGGTGCCCTGAGATTCATCCGCCGCAGTTGCCCATTTATAAAAAGCCGCTTGCAGATCCTGGGTATTAACAAAATCCCAAATACTGCCATTTAAACGTCCTTCTTTAAGCACCTTCTTATATTGAGGGTCTTTGTAAATATCCGTTAAATTTGGATATATGCCTTCTCCTACAGCTGCTGCAAGGCCTTTGGGGTCTGTGACCTGATAATGATAATCCTTGGTCCCTTCATTTAAAAATTGGCCGTATTTTGCATAATCCACGACGGGAATACCAGGGAAAGCCAGGGTTGGCTTGGTCTTGGGCGCTTCTTTAACATCGGTTTCCGGGCCAATAGCAGCCCCTGAGATCCGATCAATCCCTACCTGGGATTTTTCCCGCACCGACCAGTAAGCCCCGCGGCTAGCATCCCAGCCTTGCGCCCACGGATACTGCTGGATAATTCTCTTGTATAAAGCAACAGCTTCATCATTCTTACCCTGATGCATATAGGCTTCTGCCTTAACAAACAGGCAAACAGCCACATCATTCATGATGGCGTAATCTTTGATTTGCTCACGAGGAGGAAAATTTGTTAGCTGATCCGCTTGGGAGTTTGCTTCCTGCTCATAGTCTTGAAACATTTCATCAACTAAATTCCCTAAAGCAGTTAGATCACCTTCGGAAGAAGCGCCCCAAGCAAGGCGGAGAATTTCACTGGATAAACGGGGAGAATTTTTGGCAGACCCAATCCCGGAAATAAAAACAAGCAAGGAACACAGCAATACTGTTCTAACTAATGAATTCATTATCCCACCACCGCTCCCGAGGAAAGGCCCTTAACAATGTGTTTCTGCATAGCCAAGTATACCATAATTATTGGCACCGCTGCCATTGTCAAGCCAGCCATGAGGACCGGATAGTCTGTGCTATTGGCGCCCTGAAAAACCATAATCCCTCTTTGCAAGGGCATTAACTTAGAATCGCCCAAAAGCAAAAAGGCCAACATATACTCATTCCATACATTTAACGAATTGAAAATAACGATAACGGCAATCGCAGGCCTGGCCAACGGCAAGGCCACATGCCACCAGATACCAATCTTGCTACAACCATCAATGCGCGCGGCATCTTCCAAATCATGCGGCAATTTATCAAAAAACGTTTTTAAAAGTAAGATGCTCATGGCAAGCCCGACGTTAATCATGCACAAAATATAACCAAAGCGGCTGTTAATCAGGCCCAAATTCTTCATCACCACAAATAAGGACACAAACGACCCTGGCAAAGGGATCATCATGGCTGCCACAAACAGATAGAAGATAATATTTTTCCCAGGAAATTTAAGACGAGAAAAAGCAAATGCTGACAAGGAAGCGATCAACACAATACCGACTACGACGCAAACGGTATAAATAACACTGTTAAAAAAATAAACTGCAAAATTACCCTTGGTCCAGGCAATGGCAAAATTATCGAAATTCAAATGTTGCGGGATAATGCCCTGGTCGACAAAAATTGTATCATTGGTCATAAAGGAGCACCGCAGCATCCAAAATATAGGGAATAAACAGGTCATCGCCACACTCATCAAAAAAACATGGATGAATGTCGATTTAGTTACTCCCCAAAACATGTATTTGTTTGCCTTCATACCCGCTTGGCCTTATCAAAAATTCTTTTTGTCAGAAAAGAAATACTCACCAATAACCCGCCTAAGACCACGGCCTCAGCACAGGCATAGCCCACCCGGTTTGTCCCTGTCATGGCAGATAAAATACGCGTCACTGGCACATCTGTATAATTGACCAATCCTTCATTGACCATGGCCAGAATCAAAACAAAAACCTGCATGCTTCCTAAAATCGTTAATATCACCACAACTAAAATAACGGGCAACAACATGGGAATGGTTACATTAACAAACTTATGCCAGGCACTTGCCCCGTCGATCATGGCAGCTTCATACAATTCCTTGTCAATGGTTTGAAGGCCCGCTAAAAGCATAATAAAGCCCCAACCAAAACCTTTCCAGCTATTGACAATGGCAATGGTTGTCAACGCTGTCTTAGGGTCTCCGAGCCAAACATGGACTAGCTGCGGCAGGCCTGAATTATAAAGCAGCTGGTTTAGCAATCCGATATGCTGGCCATTTTGCATGCCGGGATTTAAAATCCAGTTCCAGATTAAACCAACGACGATTTCAGAAAGCACAGGCGGGATGAAAAATACCACGCTATAAAAACGCTTCATGCGGATTTCCCGGTCGCAGGCTAATGCTAAGGCAAACGCCAAGGCATTTTGAAAAATCAAGGCAATAAGCGTAATGTAGCCGGCATGCCAGATCGAATCCCACCACAGATGGTCACCAAACAATTCCTTATAATTGTTGATGCCAATAAAATGCATGGGCCCAATCCCTCGCCACTGGTGCAGGGAAAGAAAGATCATATTAAAAAAAGGATAAATATAAAAAATACAGAAAATAACGAGGGCAGGAAGAACAAAACAGAAATTCTGTATATTGTCTTTAAAAATCGCGGCAGCTTTAATTTTTGACTTCATCCTATTTTTTCTCTTTGGCCAACTGACTGTCTTTGACTTTTTGCACGGCTTCTGCGACCTGCTGGGAAGTTTTTTCGCCAATAATAATTGCCTGAATCCCTCGATCAAACGCTTCGCTCACGAGCGGATCTTCATTTAAAGGCCAGATATTAGGGTGCGTTGACTGGTCCATTCCCTTGGCAAATTCCCCAAGGGTTGGAGAAATAACAGATAAGGCTTCCTTATTAGCTGGCAAGTTCTGGGTTTCTTTGGATAAAATCACCTGCTGGTCTTTGGCTGTTAGCCATTTTAAGAAGGCAATGGCTTTATCTTTATTCGGCGAGCTGGCATTGACCACAAAGGTTGAACCCGCACTGCCCCAAATTTTAAGAGGATAGGCATTGCTAATGGGTGGCGGCGGCATAACCCCATAATCCAAATTCGGATTCATTTCATGATAAATATTCACACACCAGGAACCATTAAAGCTAAAGGCAGCGCGTTCCAAAGCAAAATCTTGTTCTGCGTACTTATTGCCCTTGGTCACAATCCCGTCGATTAAAGCGCCTTTATCTCTTAATTCGGCAAAAAGATCAAACACCTTAATCCAATCAGGGTCGGTATATTTCACCTCTCCACGGAATGTGGCAAATATTTTCTCTTCTCCCATAATATTAAACGCATAGTTGGAAGCAAAACAATCCAAAAGCCACAATTCCCCCCAACCAGCAACAAAAGGCGTAATGCCCACACGCTTTAAGGCTTCGACATCCTTAATAAACTCATCAAAAGTTTTGGGCGGTGTTTTAATTCCCGCTTTAGCTAAAAGTTTTTTATTGTAGAGCATTTGCTGATTGGTCACATCGATCGGGGCTCCATAAATACCTGGAGACACTTCATAAATATTGCCTTGAGCAAATTGACGATCTGCCAACGCTTTTTCAAACAAGCTATTCTTCCATGCCGCGCTATCAGCTTCCATATCCTTGGTTAAATCAGCAACCAGCTCTGCCTTAATAAAATCCGCCACAATGGATTTCTTATCGAGGATGCCATAGATTTCTGGCAAAACATTGGCTTGTGCTGCTGCGATAATTTTTTGGGAATATGCTTCTGAGGGGGCGAATAATTGTACTGAAACTTCAATTCCGGTTTGTTCCTGATATTCTTTGGCGAGTTTTTGGATAGTATCGTTGCGATCGGTCATCCAGTGCCAGAGAAGGATTTTATTGCTTGGTTGGGCGGGCCCTGAACATCCGGCAAAAATAACCAATAAACACCAGATCCATACTGCGTTAAATTTACACATCAATACTCCAAAAGTAAGGAATTATTAAAATTCTATAAAGAATTAATAAATGAGGAAAATAAAATCTAACACAAGACAGGCGGATTGGTCAAATGAAAAAAAGAAGGGTCCTTATGATTTCCCTCGTCTTTCTTCTAACTTTTTACGGACTTCATAAGCCTTATCTTCCGTGACTTCAAAGGTCATAATAAAATAAAGGGCGATCAAGGAAGCTGCAATCGGGATGCCGATATCAAATAATCTCATAGATAAGAGAGTTTGGGGCGTTTGATTGCCATGCAAGGATTCTTTAAACCCTGTCCAGTTTAATAAAAAGCCAGAAAACAAGGACGCTGCAGCCTGGCCCAGCTTAAGCATCCACCAAAAGATTGCCCCAAACATACCTTCCCGACGGCTGCCATTTTCAAGCTCATCAAGGTCACACACATCCGCCAGCATAGACATGATAATGGTAAAAACAGAACCCAAACTAAAAGCAATCAGGGGTGCAGTAAACAAAAGCAGATAAGGATGTTGAGGATTATACCCCCACCATTTTAAAGCATAGCCAAGCATCGATAGAGGAATTGTAATCAGAAGAGCCTTACGCTTGTCTAATTTTGTGGCAAGCCAGGTGATAAACGGGAAGATGATAAAGAAACTGCTTACCGCTGCAACAGTCCCATTTAGCCCTAATAAAGTCCCTCCCTTGCCATAATCGCCTCCAAACACATAAAAGAAAATCACATAGGCGGTAAAGGCAGAGGCCAACATAAATCCATTGAAGATCAGAAAAGAAATAATACAAAGTTGAACAAAAGGACGGTTTTTAAAAGTAATTTTACAACCGCTCAAGAAATCCTTTAGAACATCTAAAAGTTTCTTCTTTTGGGGCTTGGGCAAATTAGTAAAATACTCTTTATTGACAAAAACGGGTAAAACACCACCGACAATGATAAACAAACCGAAAATCACCGCCAGAACACGCACACCTTGGACGAGATCATGACTGGAATACATGAAGGTAAATAACCAGGGAGAAATCATCCAGGCAATTTGGCCAAGGGTATTGGCAGCCCCCTGCAGACGGGTGCGTTCGTGATAATCCGGGGTCATTTCAAAACCTAGGGCAATGAAGGGAATGGCAAAAAGAGCAAAGGTAACTACAAAAAGACATTGGATGATCAGAAAATACCAAAAATTATAAGATTCTCCACTTTCTTTATGAAGCTGAAATAATAAGATAAATAAAATCCCGGACACAATAGAACCCAATAGCATGTAGGGTTTTCGTCTGCCATATTTGGTGCGAGTATTGTCGGAAGAATAACCAATTAAAGGATCAGAAAAGGCATCAATAAGACGAGGAACTGCGCCAATGATACCTACCTTCGCAGGATCCATCCCTAATCCAAGATTCAAAACAAGAACCATGGCGGTAATGGCGGCAGCCTGCATTTGATTGACGAGGGCGCCGATACTATAAACGATTTTTTGAAAGGGGGGGATTTTGTCTTCGCGTGCAGTCGTGTGGTGTTTCGAATGTTCCGATACAGGTTCCATGCGTCAGCCTCTCTAACCTGCTCTCGCAGGGCGTTGTCAGTTGAAAATGGAAAAATGAATTATAACAAAGCAATACTACGCATACAATACTATTTATTGGAGATTGGCTAATTACCGATAAATATCTTTTCTATGACCAGCCTTAACAATACACACAGTAATTAAGACATCTTCTATCGTATAAATAATGCGATAATGCCCATATCGGATACGGTATTCTTCTCGGTTGGTTAATTTTTCACATCCGTGGGGACGAGGATTATTAGAAAGTGATTCTATAACCTGGAGAATATGCTTAATGTCACGGGAAGGAAGAGCCTGGATTTCCTTGGCTGCAGATTTCTTGATTTCTATTTTATATTTTACCATCAGCTTTTAATTCTTTTAAAAGATGTTCATACGACATCACTGGCTCACGCGCCCTTTTGCGTAAATCTTCCAAATCTTGCTTATCTTCCAAGAATTCATGCTTGATGGCTTGATTAACTAAATCTGAAACTGACCGTTCTGATTCCAATGCTTTCAATTTTAACAGCCGATGCAATTTAACATCCAAATAAATCGTAGCTCGTTTTGTCATATGCGCCTCCCTTTTAATGAAAGTATAGCATTATGACGTTATGACGTCAAGACGCTCATATCAAACGGCTCTATTTTGATGATTTCAGGTTCAAGGCCGGCTCTGAATGATTAAAGACTCCCCACAACATATTTATGCAGAATACTGGAAATAAGGGTCTGGTACGGGATACCTTCCCTGACTGCCTTTGTTTTGATCCCTTCTAAGTCTACTTGAGACATTCGGATATGGATGTGCCTGTCTTTCTTAAGCGTCTTGCGCGCGGCTTCTACATATTTCTTCATTTCCTTTTTATCCAGTGGCACAGGAGCCCATTCGCCACGCTCCACGGCGGCTAATATTTCACGTTCTTCCGGATCAAGTTGATATTTACGCATATTATTCTCCTCTCAAATATTTTCTTGTCATTTCCCGACTTGGAATAATCGTTTTCAAAAAGATTTCTTCTTTGGTTTCAACAAACGGTACGATGTGGGCATACCCATTAACAGCAACGATAAACTGTTTTTGATGAAGGTATTTACCCTTGCCTGGAATTACACCCAGAAGCCCTCCATTTTCGATATGAAAAACAACTTCTTCAAATGATATGCCCCGTTCATGGACAAGTTTAGCGTTTTTTTCAATATCCCAACGAAATAGACTCATATAGAAGATATATCACAATGTGTATATTTTGTCAACTTTTGCAAAAACACTCAATTTCCGATCAATTCTGCCAAATTCACCGGTTCTATTTTGATGATTTCCGGTTCAAGGCCGGTGATGGATAGCTGTGCGGCGTTGGAAATAGGGGACAGCGCCCTATTTTTGCTTGTGAGATTTTCGAACAAAATAGGGCGCTGTCCCCTATTCTCCAACTTCAATAAATTCCCACTCATATCAATCCCGCCAAGATTTTCTTTGAGGGTGGTCATGGCAGAGGTAGATGAATTTCTTGGTTTTTTAAATTTCACTTGCAATACATAAACAATCCCTCTTTTAAGTCGTTTAATTCTTTCTCTATAAATTTCTGGATATTTTATTAATTCAGCAGTATAAAGTTTCCCTCGATAATCTTGTGTCACATCTATAAATTCTACTTCTTCTTGCCATTCTCGCAGCGCTTTATGTAATTTCTTTAACTCTTGATCCGTATGTCCCCAAGTCCCAATAACAATCTTCCCCCCATCCTGAATAACCCGCAAACTTTCTGCTAAGGTTCCCCTTAAACTTACTACAGGCCAAGGATCTAAAAATGCCCCCGTCATAGCTACCACTAAACTTTGGCTGTGATCCGGGATTTTCTTTGCTGCCTTTGATCTGGAATCAAATGCTTCATTCTGATATTCCACAACCCCACCAAAAGCACCTAAATCAATCTCTCTATTATATTTTTCAAAAACAAGATGGCTACCCCTCCACTTATCAAACCCAGAATAATGATTTCCCAACCGTGCAGCAGCCAAAAGAAATTCCCTCCCACCTATCTCCACAACCCCCTCTTTCGTTTTAAGTCCAAGACTCTTCAGAAGAAATAACTGTGCTATATATTTCTTAACAAGATTCGGGTGGTCTAATGATACTTTCTTGCCATCCACCATCGCAGAAGAATTCGTCGACGTTCCGACTTTTGCATCGGGCGAGGTCCCGCGTTCGGAGAGGTCTCGCCTATCATTTCGATTGGCGGACATAGCCGCATTACTTGGCTTCTGTTTTTTATTCCAAGAGCCCATAATATTCACATAACTATTCAAATCTTTCCAATAATGAATGCTCCATAACTGGGAAATAAAATAATTTTGGCTTTCCCGGCTCCAGAAATTTAATAATAGATCCGCCCAAGTTTTAGTTTTATGGGAACAAAATAAGAATCCGTCGTTTAAGAAATCATGGACATTAACTACCGCAACTGTGCTATGAAAATCCTTTGCGTACTGCCTGGCTACCATGCTTTTTATTTTCTTGAAGCTAAAACCGGCTTTTGATAACGCCGCTGCAAATCTTTTTTTCTGGACCCTTAATGCTTCGGAATCTTTTCCAGGCATTGACTGGATAAGCCCTGGTCCTACGGAAAATAATTTTGCCAAACCAACTTCCATACGCTTAGCCTGCAAAGAATTGGGATTATGGGCCATTAATTCCTGCGCATAAACAATCCTTCGCGACAAAAGCCTGTAATCAACAACATCCGTACTGGAAATATCTGCCCTTAGGTGCACACCCATCATAAATAAACTCAACGCAACAATATCATCCTGCAAAACCCCTGACGTTAATTGGGAGGTGGTATTGGCAAGACGGAAATATTCCTCTTCATTCTTATCTGCTGTTCGAGCAAACATGTCCATATTAAAAAGAAGCGGGATATCAAAACGCCCAAATTCTATGATTGAATCGCCAAATACGTTCTTATTCATAAAATTCCGTTGCCCATTATAAGCATCCAGAGCAAGCTTAAGTTTTTCCAATAACTCATCATTTAATATTGCCTGACCATAAACATCTGTTTTGTCACGGATATAGATTGCAATGGCAATCAATACGGATACAGGAAGAATATTTCTCTTATACCCCCTGTAATGAGGAATCCTGTGTGTATTGCTTAAGACTGCTATTTGTTCATCCAAAATATTGCCTGCAATTTTCGTCGATAAATGTTCCCTGATATTTCTAAATGTCTGAAACATCGGATAATAATTTCTCGTTCGTAACGCCTGTGTTATACCGTCTAAACGATCCGTTAAATATTTTCTGTCTTGCTCCATTTTAAATTTATTGACCATCTGTTGAGTGACCATCGCAGCAGAAGAAGTCGTCGACGTCCCTAACTTTGCATCGGATGAGGTCATGGCCTGGCTAGGAATATTTTCTAAAAGTTTGCTATTAACCAAATATTTCCGTACCCTTGACTGCTTGTAATTTAAATGTTCCCCTTTCTTAATCATTTCAATTTCCTGCCAAAAACCATTGAGAATGTAGTCTTTTAAAGTAGGCAATTGCTTGGTAATTTCTCTTTTTACCAAGTCAATGGTCGACAATTCCACATACCCAAAATCCAATAAATACGCCTCTATCTCATTTCCTGTATCATGAAACAAATAATTAAATGCCATCCCTGTATCCCAATCAAAGAAACCTTTTACAGTTGTCCCTTTCATTTGAAGAGACCCCAACCATGTCCGCGCTATAGTCCTGCCCCAATCTTTAAGCATTTTTACTTGCTTGCCTTGATCAGCTGAAGTTTTATTAAAAATATCAAAAAAGGATTCCCCCTGTTTAAACTGCCCCAAAGAGACAACTGTGGACGCCATCTGTTTTCCCTTATGGTCATGTCCATCATTCAACAACTGACGCGTACTATCATTAAAATCAGAATGTTTCCATAATCTCCAAAAGGCAACAGCATCACCACTTAAGTTCTCGACATAATTTGCCTTTTGCACCTCCTTAAGCACTTCTTTCATATCAACTGTAAAGAACTTTAAGGCTGCTGTTTGTTCAGAATGCCCGTCCGTTACAAGCAAGCTGTAGACCGCTTTGTGACTCTCGGTAGATACCTTCTTAATTCTTATTACCTTAAGAGATCCTTGTAATTTTAGTTCTTTCTGTAAAACTTCGGATATCTCCTGTTCCTTTTCTTTAACAACAGCAGCAATTAATTCTTTACCTTCCGACATCTCATATCGCGTTTCTGTCAAATCCAAGAAAGACTTCATCGCAGGGGAAGAAGGCGTCGACAACCTTTGGGAATCCCCGGCATGAGGGGACGTACCGACTTTTGCATCAGGTGAGGTCATGGCGGGGTTTGTTTTGAACGTGACCTTGATGGCTTGATCTGGTAAAGAGGCTTGCAAAGATTTTGTCAAAGGGCCGGTTTGAATGTTTAACATGGCAGGATCTAAAGCCTTCATCCCTCCTGAAAAATATTTTCTTGGAAGCATTTCGCCAGTTGTTGGATCAGCTTCTTCTTTGATGAAATTAAAGACACCTTTTTTGAACAGCTTTAGATAATCCTGATATATCTGGTCGGGCGTTTCGTGGTTTACCTGGGGTGCTTTCGTATTCGTAACCTCACTTGCTTGGCAACCTGCTTGGGGACACGGCCCCTTCGGGGACATGTCCCC
>CAZHGK010000020.1:0-20574 GCA_964532095.1 uncultured Planctomycetales bacterium
CTGTTTTTATCCTGGAAGGAATATACTTGCACAGCAAAACCATGCTGATGGCCTTGGTCATCGCTGGTATCAGCAACAATGGCTGGAGATACAACCGGGTCCTTAATAATGGATGATGGCTCTTTACTCGACGAAGAAGCAGCAACAGGTGGGGTTTGATTGGCAAGCTCGGAAAGCTCAACACCTTTTGCCTGTTCTTTAGGTTTGGCCACCAACCCATATATTAAAACTGCTGCCCCGGCAACCACCAGGACAATTACCAACCATGAATTTTTAGATGCATTAGCCATTGAAGACTCCTTTAATTTGGAAATTTATTTAATCTATTTTAACACCATGACAACGAAATGCTCAAGCAATTTAGTTTAGCTTTTCTGCTGTCTCTTCCTGCTTGGGATGATTGCCATTCAGCACATCCTGAATCATCGCCTTGACATCGTCGCTAAAATCCTTTTCCAGGATCCAATGCAGATAGCTAGGGTCCTTTTTCGCAATAACCCGCAAAGATTCTTTTTTCGCATATTTGCCAAAGGTCATGTACAATTCGCCATTCCACCAGCGGAATTTCCTGTCTGCGTCGAAAAATTCTGCAGACACGCGGTAATCAAAACCTTTTAAAGCCTCAATCTGCTCATTCCCGTTGCCATAACGCTTGATTTGCTCTCGCAAAATATCAACGGTGGCCTTTGCATCTGCCATGGCAGAATGAGCATCTTGCAATTCTTTCCCGCAATAAAAGGCATAGGCCGCAAATAAATCCCGACGCTCATGCAGATGGTACACCTTTTGGGCATCATACACATTGCGCGACTGCCATTCAAATTTAAGGCCTGCATCCGTCATTTCCCGGGCGAGCAATGGCAGATCAAAACGTTCCAAATTAAAACCACCTAAATCACAATCTCCAATAAATTCCAATACCTGCTTGGCAATTGCCGTAAATGCCGGCGCATCCTTGACCATTTCATTCGAAATCCCTGTCAGCTCGACAACTACGGCAGGAATTGGCATGCCAGGGTTAACCTTGCTGTCGAAACATACCTGTGTTCCGTCGGGCATGGTCTTGACCATGGCAATTTCAATAATGCGGTCCTTATCAATCCATGTGCCAGTGGTTTCTAAATCGAGCACAATTAACGGGCGGGTCAAATTCATGGCTTCACTTTACGCAAACGCGCTTTCTTATTTAGGGATATGGCTTGTTCAACAATTTGCTGGATCAATTGCTCATAACTGATCCCTGCCTGGTGGGCAGCCTCAGCCATTTCATCAATGCGGGCGATACAGGGGTTGGCATTGGGTTCAATGATAAAAACTTCCCCTTGCGGGGTTAGACGGATATCAAAACGCAAATAACTGCGCGCATCTAAGGCACGGTAGGCCCGCTTGCATTCATCGATAATGGAATTTAAAACATCCTCGTCGATATTCCTAGCCTGGATGCTTTTAATGCCCCAGCGTTTACGGTAGTGATCGTCCCACTTGGCCTTATAGGTAGCAATGCGCGGCTCCCCTTCCGGGACATTTTGAAACACCATTTCCCGAGGAGGCAAGACCGTTAAATGCTTATGGCCAATAACACTCACGTACAATTCCCGGCCTTCAATATATTGTTCGGCAATGGCATCCAAGCCCATGTTCTGATGGATGAATTTGACCCGCTCAATGAAAGCAGCTTCATTATCCACAATGGAAGATTGCGAAATACCCCGAGAGGCTTCTTCGCACAGAGGCTTAATCACGGCAGGCAAACGGAATTTTGCCGGCACAAACACCCGACTGCCTTTAGGAAAATCATGGAAACGCGGCACCTTGATGCGGTGATAATTGAAAATTTTCTTATGCACAGCCTTGTTGTTGCACATGTACAGGACACCCGACGAAGAACCTGTAAAAGGAATGCCCAGCATTTCCAGCAAGGCAGCCATATTTTTCTCTAAATGCGTCTGGTCGTTGAAAACCTCCATCATGTTAAAAATGACGTCCGGCTTATTTTCTTTGATCTCTTCAAATAAAACGGAAATATCGTTATAAATACCGAGGAGACTGACCTCATGCCCTAATTTTCTTAAAGTCTCGTACACGTCTTTTTCCGTGTACATATTATCCGGGTCGGCAAATTCTTCCTTGAAATCATAGCCGCGCGGTTCCTGGTAAGGACTATAAAACAACATGAGGACTTTGAGCTTTTTTTTCATTTAGAGGACCCTTTTGCCACGGAACCAGCCGGTGTGCACATAATTCATGACCAAGCTGGTGACATACACCGCCAACTGGGTAGCAGCCACTGATTCCGGCGTTGCCACGATCATGTTTAACTGTTTTGCCCGCAAAGCGATATTTTTAATCAAATCATTGATAATATATTTACGCTCTCCGGTGCATCGGTCAACACTATTTAAAATATTTTTTGCGTATTTACGGATTAAGGTTTCCGCTGCCAAAAGATTCTTGTTCTTGCGCTGCTCTTTTTTATAAGCCAACCACTCTTCATGGCTTAAACTTTTAAAGATCTTTTTTAATTGCACGTCGTGAAAATCCGGAAATTCTTCCAGGCCCTCATCGCGCTTCTTGCGGTAGTAATTACGCAACGTAGCTGTGAGCTTTTTTTGGGACCATAACTTACGGCCCTTCGGCTTAGCAGGCGCCTTGCCGACAATCCCCTGCATCAAAGAATCCACGTATTCCAATTTCGCCAAGGCCTTCCAGCCTTTGTATTGTTCCCGCCAGTTAGAATCTGGCGTTAACCACACGGCAAATGTTTCCACAAAATCCTCGTCGGGATGATATTGGGCATAAAAACCATCCAAATGACGAACATAGCTTTTGCTATAAGGTTTAAATTTATAGGTATCCCCGTATGTTTCCTGGGAGGAGCCGAATATTTTCTGCCAATCATCACGGCCATTAAGGCCATACGCATAGGTTAAGGCATGGCCTGCCTCATGGCGCAGTAACTGCATGCACCAGGCCTTGCTTTCGCCTTCTGCTTCCAACATCATTTTATGTTCCAGCTTAATTAACGTCGGGTGGGCCAAATAAAAAGGAATGCCGATGACGGATTCTCCCTCGGGAGTCAACCATTCATCGGCTAAATAACATTCAGGGTGAAACAGCAAGCCCTTAGCATCCAGTTCCGCATATAGTTGACGGACACATTCCTCGAGCCATGTGCCCGAAATGGCAATCGGCAGGTCACACAATCGTGTGTCGAGCAAGGTTTCTTCTGGAATGGTATTTAAATCAATCACAAATATTTTTCTTCAAGTTTCTTAAGCAGCTCTTCAGCTTCTTCCGCAATATCTGCTTCAATAAGCTTAAGCGCATCCATATCCCTCTTAAATGTTTTAAGCGCAGTTAGGAAACGCTTGACGCTGCTTTGGTGGCGGTTTTCACGCTCTTCGTCGGGATCAATAACTTTACGCTCTTTAATTAAAGCCGTCAAGTCTTTACGTACGGCAGCTGGATCTTTACCTTCTTCAAAAACAGCCTTACGTAATTTGGTGTAATCTTCCTTTTTTAACTCTTTATGCTGACGAGCCAGGCGCAAAACATCTAAGGATTCATAATCAGGAACGACAGAAGCTTCACGCTCATCACTAAACTGCTCGCGTAGATAGGTGGGTTCTTGCTGCTCGACGAAGAAATAAGTCTTAACCAATTTTAAGGCTAATGGCTTTTTCATCCCTAATTCGCGCACCACATAATCTTCAAACTTTTCAAAACCCCAGGCATGGTACATTTTATCGCGCCACACCGTATATAAGGCCTGACCCAAATAGACCCAGGAGGTTTTAAAGCTTTTCGCCTGTTCCATCAGGCCCTCCCGTAGGCGGTCCGCATCCGGATGGTTTTTCATACAATTCCCTTTCTTGATCGAAAAATTAGGGACAGCGCCCTATTTTGATTGAGATGCTCTTCATACAAAATAGGGCGCTGTCCCTAATTTTAAATCACAAAATTATTTAGATTTAGACTTTAGAAGTTCCCAGGTGCGGCGACCCACAACCCCATCTGCGGTTAAACCATTGCTTTTTTGGAATTCAATAATTGCAGCCTTGGTGGCTGGGCCAATTTTACCGTCGACCTTACCGTTATAAACTCCAGCTTTCTTAAGTGCGCTTTGCACGGCCGCAGGATCGACATTGACACGGATCACATCGCCACTGCTTTTAACAGCGACTGTATTTGTAACGGCAGCAGGTTCTGCAGCAGCTTCAGTTTGTGTATTATCAATACGGCTGGTCAAATCCTTGACGTCATATTGAAGATTGACGATTTCCGCGTCTTTTTCTTCAACCTTCTTTTCCAGATCAACAACACGTGCTTGCAGCTGTTCCTGGTCTGATTTTCCGCGTGTTGTGGCACACCCTGCAACACCGACGATAAGTAAACCCATTAAAATCATTCTGATAACCACGGCGTCCTCCTTGAAATAATAAGGCCATTACTAAATTTTTTCGTATTCTAGCACAACCCATCCCAAACGCTATTTGATTTTTTCTTTTAATTGATACATAAACCCACTGGCAATTTCAACCTTGGGCAACATCATTTTACGGCAGGACACCGTCACCTGTGTTTGATTATTTACCTGCTCAACCTTGACGGTCACATCGGCACCATCAATCTTGCCTTTAAGCGAGCCTGAAGCCTTGTCTGCCGAAACCGTCTCTCCCACTTCCTTCATCAATGATTCACTGGCTGCAAATACCTGTTCGACATTATGCTTGAAATATTCATCCACATGGTCTTTGGAAACCAGCATGGCCACTGCCCCTGCTGGCAAGAAACCAACCCCTAACGCTGCTGTTGCCGCATAAAATGCCGCACCCTTAACAGCTGCCGGGCCCATGCCCTGTACGATAATCACCGACGCTAATTGGCTAGCAGTTTTAATATTCTTAAACGATTTATTCCTTAAACCGACATCAAAAACCTGGGTCACAGGTTTGCCATGGCTATAATCAATAAAAACCGTGCGATCAAGATTTAATTTAAGCTCATCAATCAACAGCGGCATATCTTTCATTGGCCCTTGCTCTTTAGGATGGGCAACTTTTAAAGCATCTACATTTAATTTTCCCTGCTGATTCTTAACTAAAACAGTTTCACGCACATTGACATTTACATATTCAAAATGCGGCTTGCCCGAGAATAAAGACCCCAAGTCATAGTCGACATCGATGTCTGCCAGGTCTAAAAGGGGACGGCGCTCAAACCCTTGAGGATTGTATAATTTTAAATCCTTCACCCGCATCTTCTGGGTGAATAAATTCAAGGAAAAATGTTTAATTTCAATCGGCGCCCCAACGATATCAGCCCCCACCGTCGTTACCGCCATTTTAATCATCCAATCTTTGCCAATTGTTAAGAAAAATAAAAGACCAACAACGACAATAACCCACGGATTTAATCCAGATCTATTCATAATTGACTTCCTTTCATTTCTTTTATTCTACTCCCTCTGCTTGTCCTTGACCAAATGAATTTTGTCTATTAAACTAGCCGCTTCCTTATGCAAACAATCATTTTCGACTTTGATGGCACAATTGCAGACACCCACCGGCACTCCGTTGATATTTTCAACACGTTAGCTGGACAGTATAACTTTCGTCCCATTGCCTGGGACCGTATTGACCAGTATAAAGGCTTAAGCGCTGCCCAACTGATCCGTCGGCAAAGAGTCCCCATCTTTAAGATCCCTAAGTTAATCGGCCAAGCTAAAAAGCAATACCATCACATCATTCATGAATTAAAACCATTTGTAGGAATGGCTGAGGCCCTGCATGCCTTGCGGAAACATTCCATTAAGATGGGAGTTTTATCGTCGAACAGCAAGGAAAATATCCACGCGTTCTTAAAACACCATCATTTAGAAGTCTTTGACTTTATTGAAACAACACCCAGAATTTTGGGAAAAAATGTTGCCATTAAAAAAACCCTGGCTAAACACCACCTGCTTGCCGCCTCTGTGATCTATATTGGAGATGAAATCAGGGATATCCTTTCATGCCGCAAGGCAGGGATCCGTGTTGCTGCAGCTGGCTGGGGATTTAATAGTCCAGAAATCCTTAAAAAACAAAAACCGCATTTCCTCTTACGCCATCCTGAAGATTTACTCTCCTTAGTCAAATAAAAAAGCACACGCTTAAATAATCATTTCTTTGCTTGCCTCTCTGATATTACATTTCTAGAATACTCCCATGCCGATTAGCTCCAACAGTACTTTAAATGAAATTCTCATCGAAGCTCGCCAAGCCAATGCCACAGACGTACATATCTGTGCCCAAAAACCAATTATCTTTAGACAATTAAGCCAGTTAAAAAATCTCACCAACGAGCCCATGCCCCATGACCGCATCCGGGCGATTTTAACAGAAGCCTTGCCTGCGGATGTGATTAAACAAATTGAAACGACAGGTGACGCCGAATATGTCTACACCATCCCTGGCCATGGCCGTTTTCGTACCGCAATCATAAAACAACGCAATGGCTGGGACATTACCGCTCGTCTCATTGCTACACAAATTCCTAGTTTTGAAAGCACAGGCATGACCCAGGCATGCGCCAATTTAACCAAATGGGCCCAGGGCATGGTTCTAATTACTGGTCCTGCTGGTTGCGGCAAAAGCACTTCCTTATCTGCGCTCGTCGATATGATCAACCAAAACCGCCATGACCATATCATTACCATCGAACAACCTATTGAAATTGTCTATGAACCAAAAAATTGCCAAATCACCCAACGGGAAATCGGCATGCACACCGCCTCAAAAGAAAATGCCTTGCGGGCAGCCTTGCGCGAAGACCCCGATATCTTAGTTGTCAGTGAATTGCGTGACTGGAATACCATTTCTTTAGCAATTAGCGCTGCGGAAACCGGGCATCTTGTATTTGGCACCATGAATACCATTAATGCCGCCCAAACCATTTCACGATTAATCGATTCTTTTCCCGCCGAGGAGCAGCCAGTCATTCGCAATATGATTTCTGAATCCTTGCGCGGGGTCATCTGCCAACAGTTAATCCCCAGAAAAGACGGCAACGGCATGGTGGCCGCTTACGAAATATTAATCATCACCCCATCGGTGGCTAACTTAATCCGCGAAGGGAAAATTGGCCAAATTAATAATGCCATGACCACAGGCAAATCGTTCGGGATGATGCTGATGGATTTTTCATTAGAACATCTAGTTAACACCGGAGTAATCTCCGTCGAAGAGGCTTGTGACCGGGCCACAAACCCAACAACCTTAATGCAATTAATTAACCGTTAATTTTATGCACGATATCGACCAGCTTTTTTCCACATTAATTGAACGCAAAGGTTCCGACCTGCATTTAGAAGAAGGCCGTAAACCTAAAATCCGCATCCATGGGCACTTGACAGATATCGGCGATGAAATCCTAACCAAACATCGCATGGTCAGTTTATTGTCTCCCCTTGCCCAGGAAGATGAATGGCAGCGTTTTGAAAAAACAGGGGATCTGGATTTTGCCTACGCCTTTGGACAAGAAGCCCGTTTTCGCGCTAATTACTTTCATCATTTTTCCGGATTAGGCGCGGTATTCCGGTTGATCCCCTCGCACATCCGCTCCATCGATGAACTGGAACTTCCCGCGCGCATAAAAGATTTTGCCAAATGGCGTTCTGGGCTTGTGTTGGTGACAGGACCGACGGGAAGCGGAAAGTCCACAACCTTAGCTGCCATTATTGATTACATCAACACCAACTTCGCCCACAAAATCATCACCATTGAAGAGCCTGTGGAATTTACGCATACGGGCAAAAAATCCGTCATCAGCCATCGGGAAGTTGGCAAGGACACTGCCTCTTTTGCCAGTGGGCTGCGCACGGCTGTTAAAAGCGATGCCAACATCATTCTCGTCGGAGAAATGCGCGACCGGGAAACCATTGAGTTGGCCTTGACCGCAAGTGAAATGGGTATTTTGGTATTTGGAACCCTGCACACAAATTCAGCAGCCAAGACCATTGACCGCATCATCGATGCCTTTCCCATGAACCGTAAAAACCAAATCCGCACCATCTTAGCCAACAATCTAAAAGCCATTGTCGCCCAACAGCTTTTACCCAGCGTCGACCATAGCCGTCGATGGGCTGCTTATGAAATCTTAATCCGCACCCAGGCCCTGGGCAATATCATCCAAAATGGCGAAAGCATGCGTTTAAATAACGAGATCCAGACAAACCGCGGCCAAGGCATGATTCTCATGGACGATTATTTGATGGAATTAGTCAAAAGCGGGAAGGTATCAAAAGAAGAAGCGCACTTAAAAGCCATCGACAAAGAAAAGTTTGCCTAATCAAACACCACCGTCTTATTCGCGTAGCACAAGATTTTCTTTTCCAAATGCCAACTGACCGCACGGCTTAACACAATTTTCTCCAGGTCTTCTCCCTTACGCACCAAATCCCCGATGGAATCTCGATGGCTGATGCGCACGGTATCCTGCTCGATAATCGGGCCTTGGTCTAGGGCTTCATTGACATAATGGCTGGTTGCCCCGATCACCTTCACCCCTTTTTGATAGGCTTGTACATACGGAGCTTTACCGGCGAAGGCAGGCAAGAAGGAATGGTGGATATTGATAATGCGGTTTTTATACACATTGACAAAAGCAGGTGTCAAAATTTGGTGATAACGAGCAAGAATGACCAGATCGATTTTGGCTTGCGCCAAGACCGCCATTTGGATTTGCTCTTGCTCTAATTTATTTTCCTTAAAGATCGCAAATTCCTGAAAACTGATCTTAAAATCCTTGGCTAATGATCCAGCGTCGGGATGGTTGCTGATAATTAAAGGAATTTCACAAGCAAACTGGCCAGTTTTATACCGATACAATAAATCATACAGGCAGTGCAGCTGTTTACCGACGAAGATGGCCATGCGCGGTTTTTGGTCAGAGAAATGCAATTCCCACCGCATGTCAAATTTTCTGGCAATGGGCGCAAATGCAGATGAAACCGCATGGCGATCTAAATTAAACGTTTCTAGATCCCATTGGACACGCATGAAAAACGTGTTGGTTTGCTCGTCGATATGTTGCTCGGCGTGAATAATATTCCCATTATGCTGGGCTACAAAACCCGTGACTGCGGCAGTAATGCCACGGCTGTCGGAGCAAGAAATTAATAAAATCGCGTGGCTCATTTATGCTGCTCCCAATGATTCGCCCCTATCCGCCACAGTTTTCCCAGAAAAGGGCCAAACAAAAACCCCAAGGACGCAACAACACAGCCGACTGAAACAAAGGAAATTAAAGAAGCGAAGATTTTACCTAATGGAGTAAACGGGATGATCATCGGGCCCTGGGCAGTTGCCATCATGCTCATAAAATAAAACGCATCAAGCCATGACATATGCTCGATGATGTGCATTCCGACGGTCCCCACGGTCATGATTGCGGCGACCAGGAGAAAAGAAAACAATGCCCTTTTCCACGGTGAATGGTAATGATGGCTCATGGACAAGATTATAACATATTAAATAAAAGAGGACAGTCCAAAACGAACTGTCCTCTTTAGGTGCATCCATGAGGCATCACTGGTACTTCCTCCTTTTAGCGCCGACGGGTTTTTGTTAAATTTGCCCCATGCCCGCCCAATGCTTTTGGATTACGTAAATAATCCGCAATTGTGTCATTGATATCGCTCTGTGTTGCGCCATATTGCTTGGCAACAGCGATCAACTCTGCGCACTCTTCGTACTCACTTTTGAGCAAGGCATCCTGGAAATACAACAAAGCTGTGGCTTTGAGTAATTCGTCCGATGCCACACCCTGAGTCTGGTTTAAAACTGCGTTATTTGCCATGATCATCACCTCCTTTCCGTATATAGATCCTTCGCTTTGCTTTAGGATGCTTCGCAGCACCCTAAACTATACGAAGCAATAAAAAAGCCACCGATTTTTTGAGGATCGGTGGCTTTGATTTTCCTAAATTTAGATCTATGAATTAACGAATCAAAACACACCTTTCCCGCTGGTCTTTCTCCATACTGGAGAAAGCATAATATAGGCGGCGCAATGTTGTTTTTGATTCGTAAATTGATTCATAATTATTTAAAGAATAACACATCTTCTCTCAATTGTCAAACTAGGCACCCAGGCTATGTCCACCAGCAAACAACCATTGACAGAAATTAAAAGCCTATTAAAATTGGTTCATGACAAAAAATAATCCCAGCAAATTAGAACAATTATTTGAATCCCTTCTTTGGAAGTCTCGCCTCATCATCCTTTTAGCAGTTATTTTTGGTATTTTAGGGTCTTTAGCCCTGTTTTTCGCAGGCAGTTTTGAAATTTATCATACGGTAACCCATTTATTCCCTGAAAACAGCTCCCAACCAGACTATTCCAAACTGCTCATTGGCATTATTGGCGCTGTTGATTTTTATTTGATCGGAATTGTGCTATTAATTTTTGCTTTTGGGATTTATGAATTGTTCATATCCCAAATTGATATTGCCCGCACCGACGGAAAAAATCACAATATCCTCGAAATTACCTCCTTAGATGAGTTAAAAACAAAAATCATCAAGGTCATTGTGATGGTCTTGATTGTCAGCTTCTTTAAGGCAATTTTAAGCACTCCTTACCAGACCCCGTTGGAAATGCTTTACTTTGGGTTGGCTATCTTATGCGTGGCCACATGCACCTATTTCTTAAGAAAAATCGAGGAAGAATAATCTAAGGAACGAAGTACCCCTGCAGTTTTTCTTTCTTAATCCCATGGCCAGGGGTTTTGGAAACCTTAAAACCACAGGCTTGAAGACCGCGGCGCACATGGCCTGCGACAGTAAATGTCGCCAATGTTGTTCCCTCTTTACTTAAAGGCACCATGCCTGCAAACACCTGCGGCGTCCACATTTGCGGATTTTTAAATGGGGCAAAACCATTTAAGAACCAGGCATCTGCCTTATTAGGCGCCAGGCCCTGATCCTTAATCTTTGCTAAGGCATCAAGCACATGGTCTACAACAATACTTAAACGGACCTGACCGAAATCCAAATGATCAACAGATCCGATCAATGAAGGTTTATATTGGGCTGCCAAGGCCTCCTTATAGCTTGATAAACCTGGCCACACCTCTAACGCCCGCTTTAAATCTTCAGCTGCCACAGGGTACAATTCTATGGAGATAAAATGCAAGTTCCACGAAGCTGGGGCTGATTTTTGCCAAAGTTCCCACGCACAGCAAAAATTCAAACCTGTCCCAAATCCAGTTTCAATAATGGTAAACGTCCCAGGATGTTGCGGATCTAATTGAGCAAAACGTTCGGGTAATAAATTGCCTGCGCAAGACACATGCACAGCTTCTTCATAACCATTATGCTTGCAAAAATAATGGTCATTGAAATTAATCGAATATGGAACTCCTTGATCATTCCAGCGGATAGGGACTTCGGATTTAAATTGCGCGCTCATAAACTAGGCAGGACCAATATATTTAAAGCGGGGAACCATATTCCCGTCGACATTCACCTGTTCTTTAAACATCACCAAAGGCCTCACCCACAATGTACCTTCGGGAAAATCACTGGCATATAGCATTTTGTAGACAACAAGCACTTCGCGGGTTTCGCTATGATGTGCAATCCCTACGACTTCGTAAGGCTTACCTTTATAATGGGTATAAAGACCTGTTGGTATTTCGGTCATGAATGATTGTTAAATGTCTCCATTCACGTAACGTTCAAGTTGGGAAATGGAAAATTTATGATCTTCAATGATTTTTTTAACCACATCCCCGATACTAATGAGGCCGACCAAACGGTCATTCTCAAGAACAGGCAAATGGCGGATATGTTTACTGGTCATCAAAGACATGCATTCTTCTGTCGTCTGAGAAGGATTAACGAAGAAAATACGGCTGGTCATCATGTCTTTCACATAAATATCCTGAGGCCGTACATCATGCTTAACAGAGTGACGGGCGTAATCTCTTTCAGAAAAAATCCCTGCTAACTTTTGACCGTCGAGCACAAGCACAGCCCCGACATTTTTCTCAGCCATAAGTTTTAGGGTATCATAAACCTTATGTTGCGGGCTTACAGACCAAATCGTACCGCCTTTTGTTTTCAGGATTTCATGCACATTGGATGTTGACATTCTTTAGCCTCCGTTGTTTGATTTCTTTAACTTATCGAAAATCCCATCCCACATCCATCCCACCAAAAGGGCAAAAAATGGCATAGTCCAAACAAATTGCCTTTGCAGAAACCAATAATTTCTTTTAATATCTGCCAATAAAATAAAAATAATCGGAATAATAATTAAGAATAAAAAGAAACCAATATAGTCCCTTTTTCTAGAAGAGGGAGATATAAATAAACCCAAAATTCCTCCAAGAAATAGAGCCTTTGAAAATGGATGACTACCTACAAGATTTCCTATAACGCTCCTCATGAATTGCACTGGATCTACAACTGGATTAACAATATATAAAAAAGGATTATAATCAAGGTCTTTCTCCCACACAGTGCCCGAAGCATAAAATAGAAATATGGGCATTGATACGCCCAGACAAAGAACAATGAATTTCAAGAAATCCCGCCATCTTTGGGTTTGACAACTATTCTTTTCTCGAGCCAGGAAATAAGCAGCAATAACACCTACCATTAATATGCCGTAGGCATGGTACCATACACTAAAAACAATAAATAAAAATAACCAAAACTTCTTTCCTAAATTTTGATATGCCCCCTCCATTGATCTCTCGAAAAAGAATAAAAGCCCCAAAGCCAAGGTAGTCAATACCGTATATGGCCGAAACTCAAATGCATGAAAGATTAAATTACTTTGATAGTCAAAACATAACAGTGCGACAGTAAATGGAATAATATGTTTAATATATCGACGACATAGGAGATAAAAGAAATAAAACCCCAGCATGGTCATTAAAATGTGTGGAATATTCATTCCCCATCGATCATCACCGAAAACCTTCACAAACGGCCAAGTTGTATAATAATATCCTGGAAAACAAATTTGTTCGCCATTACGCTGTACTTCCCATAATAAAGGCTTAAGAGTTCCTTCTCCCCTTATACATGTGAAGGAATAGTGTTCATCTCCTGTTACTTCAGTTCCAAGGCGATGCAGAAATCGTAAATATAAACCCCAGCACGATAAAACAATACCCGTAAATTCAAATCGCCACTGATATATCTTTTGAATGATTGGAATTGATTCTTTCTTTAGTTCCATTATTCTCCAATTTTATGTTAAGTTGAAAATAATTTAGCACAAAAAGTAACCCACAAGAAATTTATTTCTTTGTTAATAATTCATGGATTTTAATTAAAAATATCTTAAAGATTATAAATTATTCTAACCCGAATTTATATCCATACCACTGAATAATATGGGATTTAAAAAGACCATACGAATGAAACGGAAACGCCACGCGGTTTTCTGTTAGGCAAGACCACATTGCAGGCATTTGCATCATACCCATCATCATAGTTGGCAATGGATACGTCGACAGGATATTCATCTTTGATCAGCTTTTGTTCTTTGACAATTTTCTTTGACCCTGTCCATAACACATGCATCCGATTACGTATATGTTCAGAATCTTCTTGAGGCTTGTTTTCTTCCGCTTTATTGTTCATCAAAAAAACAAACATAAAGGTTTCCTTGCTTCGGCTTGTTGAAACCTTCGTCAAAACAAGTGGCTTCTTGATGGTGTAATCTGGGGAAATATCCGAAAGAAAACCTGATGGTTGTGTATAGGTGTAATTTGAATCTATGGGTAAAGAATTTATGGCAGCAGGTGTGGTGTCGGCTTTGCAGATCAAGGTCGGCAGAAATATCCCAAAAATTAAGGATAACAATAACCTTTTCATAGATCACCCCTGCTTTTAAGAAACTCATACATCAAGCCTCTTAATTAAAGTATAACATATGGGTGATTTTTTGTATGGTCACAACCCAATGCCCTGCAGTTATTTACAAATATTTTATAAAGAAGAGAAAATAAAGCGTATGAGGAGATTACTACGGAGAGAAAATCAGACCTTAACAGCAAGTTGATTAATACTTGTCTGTAATTTATCTAAATAGTCTCTTTGTATGACAAGCTCCATCTGATTTTCTTGCGTTTTCATATGGATCCAGGGGACATTTATTTCTTTAAGAATATCTTTGAGAGTAGCTTCTCCCAACGGCAATTGCTCTGACAACCTGCCTAAACCTACATAATTTGTCATGTGCACCTTTAATTTATTTTTCAAGTCCACTCCCCCTTTTTATGTAAATTTTTAATAAGTTTACATAAAATAAATTCTCTGTCTATGGGACATTTGCCCTATAAACTGACAAATTGTAACTATACAATGGAATAATTATTTAAAAACAGGAGTGATGTTGATTATCTGAGCCGCCCTTACCAGCTCAGCTACTGAATGGACACGCATTTTTTTCATTACTCTACCACGATGGACTCTGATAGTTTTCTCAGCTGCACCTAATTGCGCAGCAATCTGTTTACTGAGCTTACCTGCTATCACCCAGCGGAAAACTTCCTGTTCTCTGGGAGTTAAAGCATCAAATAAAAATTGAGCCTCTTGGGCTGCTTTATCCTTCTTGCTATTTTGACTATCCAGGGCAATGGCAGAAGAAATAACCTCACCCATTTCCTGGGCTGAAAAAGGTTTTTGCAAAAAATCAATCGCCCCTTTTTTCATAGCACGGACGCTGATAGGAATGCTCCCGTAGCCAGAAATAAAAATAATCGGAATATGGATGCCTTTAGCAAGCAACTCCCCTTGAAGGGTCAACCCATCCATTTTAGGAAGATTAAAATCTAGAATCAGACAAGACGGTCTTTTAATAACTGACAATTCCAAGAATGCAACAGCTGAATGGAAGTCAACAACCCTGTACCCCATAGCCTGCACCAACCGCCTAAGGCTTTTGCGAAAAAACTCGTCATCATCGACGATATATACCGTTACATTCTGTGTTTTCATGTTCTTTTAGCCTTAATCACAGGCAAAGAAAAATAAAATGTGGCCCCTTTTTTAGGATTATTCTCTCCCCAAAATGTTCCTTGATGGGATTCAATAATAGACCGACAAATAGGAAGCCCTAACCCCAAGCCTCCTTCTTTAGTTGTAAAAAATGGCTTAAATAAATTTTTCTTGGTTTCTTTACTAAAACCACGACCACTGTCACTAATACTGACAACAACCTTATCTGCCGTTGACAGTTCTGTCCCAATACGCAATTCTTTCTTGGAAGATTCCTGCATAGATTCAATTGCATTCATAATCAAGTTCAGAAAAACCTGTTCCAAATGAATTTTGTCCGCCTTAACCTTGACTGAAACTTTCTTGTCGAAGATAACCGAGACTTTATTAAAAACAAGGTTACATTCGACCGCCTCGAGAACACTGCTGATCACATCATCAAGATTAATCTCTTTTAAAATATATTCATTCTTCCTTAACATGCTCCTATTTTTAATAAGAATGTCCCGGGTACGTTCACAATCCTTAAGAATATCTGTCAGAATTTTCTGAGCCTCTGTAGCCTTGCCTTTTTTAGCAAGTAATAACTGTACCGTCGATGTATTATTAGCAATCGAACCCAAAGGCTGGGAAAGCTGGTGGATGATCGAAGAAGACATTTCATCAAAAATAAACAAACGATTCAGGTGGGTCAATTCCTTGCTCAATTTTCTTGCAGTTTTTTCCGCCATCTTCAACTCAATCGTGCGTTCAGCAACCTTCTTTTCCAAATGCGCATGCGATATTTTTAAGTCCTGTTCGAATTCTTTACGTTCAGTAATGTCCGTATTTGTCCCCAACCACTTAATAATATTTCCCTCACGATCCCTCAGCGGCACGGCACGCCCAAGGTGCCAACGGTAGCTTCCGTCACTAGCTCTTTTTAAACGGTACTCAATTTCATAATTCTTACCGGTTTCAACACAATGCGCCCACTGTTTAATGATCTCTGGCACATCATCCGCATGCACATATCTTTTCCAACCATTATTTATCATGTCCTCAAATGTACAGCCAAAATAATCTGTTACGCGTTGGCTTACATAATGAAGTCTTCCGTCGGCATTAGTTGACCACACATGCTGAGGAATAGCATCGATCAAGGAATGAAATTGTTGCTCACTTGCACGCAAGGCATCCTGCGCCTGTTTAACTTCGGTAATATCCGTCACTAGCACAAAGAATCCCTGCACTTGGCCATCAACCTTGTGCGCAATATATTGGGCCCATGTATGACCCACCTGTCCATTAGCTTTTATCAAGGTTCGTTCAAACTGCTGGTCTTCGCCTCGTAAAACAGCCCGGATGTATCGCTCATTCTTCTTAAAAAGCTCAGCCCCAAGCAAATCTTCCATGCGGATGCCAAGCATTTGCTGATTAGTCCGGCCAAACCATGTTAAATACCCTTTATTGGCAAATGTACAGTGCAGGTCTTTTGTCCAATAACCCACCATGTTGGGAATATTGGCCACAATCTTGTCTAGAAAATTCTCTGTTTGGGGAGGAAATGAATCAACTGCAGTTTTCATGTTTTAAAGCATACCACTTATTCTTTTAAAAAACTATTTGAAAAATTCATAGAATGGTGGAGGTGTCGGGAATTGAACCCGAGTCCTCGTGCCTCTAAGCATAAGCTTCTACATGCGTAGTTTGTCTTCTTAAAACTTCATCCCTCATACTCCGGCAAACAGGATCATTTTGGGACTATTTCCCTAAGTCTTGCCTTACCGTCGGGAACATACGGCAAAGCCAGCCTGTGAATGACCTTTTATAAACTTACAGACTTAGGCTTATAAAAGGGCTTAGCCACCGAAGTGAGCTAAGACTGGAGCGGCCACGTTGAAAGCTGGTGTACGCACAGGAACCATTGCTGGACCTTTTGCGAATGCAGCTTCAACTTGACCAACCGTTAACGTATTATCGTTATCGTTGTTTATTGTTTACCTGGATTGTTAACGCGGCCTACCAAGTTTCCGCGGCATGCGACCTATACCCGACCAACACAAGTCGAGACCAGTCACCCCCATATGAAAAAGAACAGCTCTATTATAACATAAACCAGGGACAGTCACCAATTATCTCACCAGGCACGGCAATTGGATAATCCATTCCGTACCCACACCTTCTTCACTTTCTACCAACACCTGCCCGCCATGATTATGGATAATCGTCTGCACCGCAGCCAAACCAAAATTACCCTCAGCATCCTGTTCAAAAGAAAATGGGTCGAAAATCTTAGTCAATGCATCTGTACTTAACCCATGGCCCGTATCTTTAATGCGGATTTCCAATACATCATCCACCTCTTCCATCCCAACCCACACCTGCCCACCTTCCTTTGGAATGGTCCGCATGATGCACAAGAAAATATTATTTAACGATTGCTTAATCTGCTTGGCATCAATATTGACCATGGTTTCCTTGGTCTTGGAAAAATATTTATAAAACGTAATTTTCCTATCCGACGCCAAAGCACGCACATGCTCGACCGTATCATCAAGAAGGACTGTGATATTTTCGGATTTTAATTCCAATTGTTTCTGATCACTAAAATCGGAAAGCCTCTTGACCAGCACTTGTATTTGCCCTAATTCCTTTTCAAAAACTTCTGTAAACTTGGCTAAGAATTCCCGATCGTCTAGCCGTTTAGGCAACTGATGCCCGTAACCAACCAGGGCGGTCAAAGGCCTTTTCACTTCATTAATAATATTCCTCGATAAGGTGGCCATGTGCTCATAACGCTGGCTTCGGATCACCTGCTGGCGCAGGGAATCATTTTGTTCCACCATTTGTAAATAACTGGCCTTAAAGAAATACCGGTCGACGAAGGATTGGATATAATTTCTTAACGGCACAAAAATAATGGCAATCACCCCAAAAACAGCAATGGACCCCATGGCTGACTGATAACCCATAACATGCTGAAATGACCTGCCCAAAATATAAACAGCAACCATATAAAATACCGTCAGGCTACTAATAAGCATGGTATAAATTAAACTTCTGCGGATAATAATGCGGATATCCATCAGATGATGCTTGATAATAATGTAGGCAACTGCCAGGTTATATAAGGGAACTAAAATCGCGCCATACGGAAAAATCGGGATTCGAAAAACCAAAAATAAGGTCGTTGTTGCCCCTAGAATCCCGCATAAACTTGCGATGATAAAATACTTATATTGATTCTTCTTGATGGAGAATGCTTGTTTGTAGCTGGAATAAAGAACCAGAAAGCCGTACGAATAAAAACAAAATACCAATACAGGGAAAAAGTAATACAACCATCCTGCATCTGGATAAAAATGGAACTCTCCCCTCGGAGAAACACTAGGAATATAACTGGACGGGTTAATTAAAGCAGCGGATAAATAAACAAAGAAACCCACATAATACAATGAGAGCTCTTTTTTCTTGGCTGCAAACTGTCCTGTTAAAAGCAAAACAAAATGAAAAAACAGAATAGGAACAAAAATAGCGAAAAGATTAAGAATTCGTCCCCACAGCAATGCCGTAACTTCCTGGTCTGTCGTGAATAATTGAAATAAACCTAATCCCCAAACGCTAATCCCCAAACTATACAATGTCCAAATGATTTTTAAAGAATTGCGTGGTTTATTAAAATAAACAATAAATGCACATGCAATGCCAGTCAAAAATGCGACGATTCCGCAGATAGATAAATAAAACATAAATATTTTTCCTTATTTACGACGGGCCTGCCTGCCGGCAGGCAGGTTCCTGACAGCGCGGTCTATTTCTCTTTTCACTTCTTTTTTCTTTAAGTCCTGACGCTTGTCATATAAATTCTTACCTTGGGCGAGGGCAATTTCTATTTTGACTAAACCTTTTTTGGTAAAGTAAATCTTCGTCGGCACCAGTGTCAACCCCTGACGGGTTAACGCGCCATTAACCTTCTCGATTTCATGGCGGTGCATTAATAATTTACGTGGGCGCACAGCTTCCGCATTGTTATAGCTCGCCTCCTTGTACGGCATAATATGCAAATTATGCACAAATACTTCGCCTTTATTGACGCTGGCATAAGCATCTGTAAAGCTGGCATAACCGGCACGCAACGACTTTACCTCGGGACCTGTTAACACAAGGCCGCATTCCCATTTTTGCTGCAAATGGAAATTGTGATATGCCTTTTTATTTGTGGCGATAGGTTCTGCCATTTAAAAAGCCCCCAACTTGCCAAACAGCCCTAAAAAGATGGGTATTGTTACAATACATAGTATGTGGGTCAAGAAAATACTCTGATTTATAAAATCCTGATTGTCTGTGCCGTAATGCCGGCCGATGATCGACAGGCTTATCGACGTCGGCATACAGGATTGCAGCATCAAAATAAAAGAAATCATTGGGTCCAGATGTAAATAAAGCACGGCCGTCAACGCAAGCATGGGCAATAACACTAATTTACTAATAACAACCCCAACCATCGGCTGCAGCTGGATATTAGAAAGTTTTGTCATCGCTAAATTGCCGCCAATCACCAGCATGGCAATGGCCATGGCTGAATCTCCCATGATTTTAACTGGCTTTAAAAAACTTTCTGGGAAAAAATTCTGCCCCCCTGCTAACACTATTCCTATGGCCAGAAACATACTGACCAACGGCGGATTGATCATTTTTCTTAAATCCATATGCCCTGACTTTTTACGGGTCATGAGCCATATGCCTAACGACCACAAGCACGCATCAAAACCAATAATGGAAATAATAACCGCCGGGTAAACCTTGCTGGCCATATCTCCCAACGGTAGCGCCATGGCAAATAATAAGGGGATGTAGCCGGCATTATGCAAGGACGCTGCAGCTAAAAACTCATCCTTGGGTAAACGACGGGTCAGTACAAATATCAACGATGTGGCAGATAGCCCGACGACGGTCAAGGAAATATTCACCAAAGGATACCCCCACCAAAACGGGGTATGGCTGGGGTTAAAATGATGAAGGATCTGGTAAAAGATAAACAAAGGAAAAACAATATTAATGCTTAAAAAAGAAAGCAGTTTTAGCCCTTGTTCGTCAATAATGCCTTTGCGGACCAAGGCAAATCCCACTGCTCCGATGGCAAAAATCTGGGCAATGGCAAGGAAAACTGTTTGAAAAGATAGGTTGAGCATGGAAGGTTAGATAATAGCACAGCCTTATGCCCTATGCAATGGTTAGCCCGTCGCATAACTTAAGGCGCGGTAGCACCATCTAGGAACACGCGCAGATTGCGCATGGGTTGGATATCCATGATATGAGCTTCAAAACCAGGAGCATTTTGTAATTGGGTCAACATTCCTTGATCGATATGAAATTTAATCGCTTGCCCGTCATTCTTAACTTGAAGTGCTTTGTCGGAAGTCAAATCAATCCCGCCGGTTGATGTCATGGCTGAGCTCTGCTGGAAATATGATTTCCATCCAGAACTTTTCGCCAACTGGTTCTGAAAATCTGCCGTTTTTCTTTCCATATCTAGATCATAACCTTTCAAGATTTTCCATCTTTTTCTTTAGGTCTCTTTCTTTTTGTTTCT
>CAZHGK010000020.1:20584-22455 GCA_964532095.1 uncultured Planctomycetales bacterium
TCTGAGCATATTCTTCAACTAAACTATCAATTTCATCACACAGTTTTTTTACCTCTGCAAATACCCTTAAAGCAATTTGAGCTCTAGGCTTTTTTTCTTGTTGACCTGCTAATTTAACGAGTTCTTCCCGTATCCTGTGCTTTGAATCAAATATGTATACGCCCGTATATGCACCCTCTTTGGATCGCTCATCAGCATAAAACGCCGAGTATCCATAAAATAATCTGGTAAAAAATTCACCACCGACATCATACTCTGATATACCTCGATAATCTTTTAAAAGATGGGTAAGGTATGCTATTTCTGACTCTTGAAATTTTCTTTCTGTGTCGCTCTTAGGGGTTTTCATTTCTTTAAAATTTTCCTCTGCCCAATCTAAGGCTTGAGAAGCATCCTCATGACTGATTCTCAAATTTAACATCGCTTCTAAAATCTCATGTCCAAGTACGACTTTATAAATAGTCCGAATATTCTTATGTGTGGTCGGTACAGGAATAAGGTTCTCATGGTTTACCTTTAATGGAGTATAAATTTTATCTTCTATTTCTTCCCCTTCCAATTTGGAAAACTCTCTATCAAACGAATCTTGGTCATTATTCACAAGCTCAACGAGGGTCTTGTCAGCTTTTGTCTCGTATTCTTTCGGATAGGCCTTATAAAGCTCAAGCACAATGGTTCGTAATAATTCGAAATCTACGAATTCATCACCGGTATAGGCCGCCATGCCTTCAGGATGCCGAGGCTTTTCTTTTAAACGTTCTCGCACATTAGAAATATCGCCTTTAGAAACATACTCTATCCATAAGGCATCAATCAGAATTTGAGAAACAAGAAATACCGCACCAACCTGATACCCCATTCGTGGATCTAATGCAATTTGACGAGTCGTTAGAGGATAACGGTCTTTGGGACTAATCACCACCATTGCCTTTGATTTCAGCTCAGCTATGGTCATAGCATTACTGAGAGTAGGTTGAGGCGTTTCAATCGCTATTTTGGCAAAAGAATTTTCGTTAAGATCTTTGACAATGGTTTCATGCAAGTCATACCAATCTCCCATTATTTTTGCGTCACGGTAACCTATTTTTATATAAAAATTCTGAAAATTATCCCAACTGGCTTTCTCCCCATAAAACTGTCTTGCGCCTTTTAAATAAGCAATACGTTCTGCCAAACCCATTAAGGTCTGACCAATTCCTCTATATCTACCCTGGAAAGATTTTGTGATTTCTGGACTAACAAAAATTGCTGCTGACCTATAAGCAAAATGCTCTGCTTTAATAGGAGCTGTTCTAAAAGCATGGTCAATAGAACCAACGATTTGCCCTGCACCATTAACGTCTATTTTAAAATCAATATATCCTACTACTTCTTTATTTAAGAGAACATCGATCTGATGACGTTTGCCGTCTAATGCATGATATTTAAATTTAAATTCTGTCCCATCTTGCGCATGAAGGATCATTTCTCCTTCTTTGTCATTTATCCAATCTTGCAATGTTTCATTAATCATTCCCCTATCTTGAAACGGATGAATTTCACTTGTAACCATCGCTAAACTATGATTACCTTCTTCTTTAGCTGTATCTACTGTCATGGCTTGAGTCATGATCTTTGGAATTTCTAAGAATGTTTCACCACCAGAGAAATATTTGCGAGGGATTAATTGTTGCGTGACAGCATCCTTCTCCTCTTTAACATAGTTATAGACACCTTTTTTGAAGGCTTGGAGGTATTGTTGGTAGATAGCCTCAACATCGTTGTCGTTGTTTCCCTGGGACGCTTTCACATTCGTTCCGGCTCTTGCTTCCAACCGGCTTGGGGACAAAGCTTCGCTATGTCCCCTGGTTGGCTGCAGTCCTTTCACTTTA
>CAZHGK010000021.1:0-21880 GCA_964532095.1 uncultured Planctomycetales bacterium
TTCTGTTGCCATAATTCTATCACATCAACTGGCACAGTTTTCGGGGGCTAGGTCAACGCCAGTTGACAAAACAGGACAGGATAATACAATTTATGTAACTGAAAGCGATGCCATTTCCAGGTTGGGAAGTTTAAATATTCCTATAGTGGCATTGAGGAAATACGCTCTCAAACAAAATGCGTTAAAAAAAGACCCTGAAGTTTCTTGGCGATACGGTAAGGGCTTTCAATACAAAGAAAGCATGGTTGAAGATTTAATGCAGAATTGGATACCTGTGGAAAACCTAAAGACCAAATTTGGGTACAATAAAGACAAGCTCTATCGAGTTCTTAAAAGCGAGAAATGGCGGATGAAAAAGATAGGACGTAAATTATTCGTGCATATACTTGATTGTATGGCCTAACAGCACGAAATTCGCACTTTTGACAACATGAAATTCGCAATTCAGAAAATGCAGTATGATACCAAAAGGTGGAAACCCGACGGTACTAAAGTATTTAAACAAGCGAAAGACCACCATTAGACCCATGTCCAAAATTGCAGTTTGGTATGACAACGAGTGGGGTTATAGCAATAGAGTAGTTGATTTAGTGCATTATATCTCAAAGAAGTAAGAAGGTAAGATAAGAATGAAAAAGGCCAGTTATGCTAAAACTTAACTGGCTTTTTTATTAATCTCCCTTTTCCCAAGGATTGGTTGACATTTGAATTAATGACTTTAGAATAAGCCTAATCATGAAGAAGATAGAGAAGACCGTAGTAATCCTCGGCGCTGGTCCCGCTGGTTTAGCTGCAGCATATACCGCCCAAGAGGCAGGTTATCATGTTGTTTTAATCGAAAAAAGCGATATCGCCGGTGGCAAAGGTGGTACCCGCCTATGGAAGAATTTCATTGTTGATTTCGGTCCTCATATTTACCATGCCATGTCTAAAGAAATTACTGATCTTGTTGAGAAACATGGCAATGGTCAAATGACAGATATTACTACGGTTCAGCGGCTTTATATTACTGATGAGCCAATGGGATATCCTTTTAGCTTGAAAGAGGCTATTACCAAGTTTGGTTTTTGGCTTAATGTGCGTATTATTATTGACTATATATATGTGAAAATTAAATCTTTATTCGTAAAAATGCCCAAAGATTCATTTAAACAGTTTGGCATTGCGAATTTTGGGCGCACATTGTATGACATTTGTTTTGGCCTTTATTCGGAGCGTGTCTGGAGCTGTTCAGCAGATAAACTATCCGCTGAATTCGCCAAACGTAAGCTACCGAGTGTTTCACTCGGTTCTTTTTTGATGCAGGTCATTACCCGCAAGCAAAAAGAAAACTTGAAATCGTATTTATATGTTCGACGATATATGTACCATAAGCATGGCATTGGCAAGGTTTATGAAAATATTGCCAAGGGGATCCAAGCGCGTGGGGGAGAAATTATCTACAATGCCGCCATTAAGCAAATCCAGATTTCTCAAGGCCGTGCCACTAAGATTATTTTAAATACTCCCCAGGCACGAGAAATATCCATTGATTTGATGGTTTCCAGCATTCCATTTGATGATTTATTGTCTTACTTGTCATCACCCATCCCATCCCTGCAGGGGATTGAACAGTATTTACCTTTCCGTCACGGCATTATTATCAATGTGGTTATCAATCGTAAGAAGTTTGATGATGCGCATTGGATCTATTTGGTGAATAAGCGTTTTTATTTTAACCGTGTGAGTGAGCCAAAGAATTTTACTGAATTTAGCGGCCCTGAAGATCAGACACTATTGATGTTAGAAAAGATATGCATGCCCGACGACCCTGTGTGGCAATGGGGACCAGAAGAATGGCGCTCTAAAGTAGAAATCGATTTAGGTTTCTTTGGTGTTAAACCGGAAGAAATTGGGGAGATATTTCTGACCAAAATGGAAAAAGCTTTCCCATTTTATCTGGTTGGTTATGAGTCCAAAAAGAAAGCAATGCTAGATGGTTTAGCTGGCATCCCGAATTTGATAACAACGGGGCGGTATGGGTTGTATTTAGAGACCAATATGCATGATGCCATGGTGCTTGGGATTGAAGCGTTTAAGTATTTAAGGGGCGGTCGCTTAAAGGAATTTTATGAACACCATGCAGAGATTCCCCAACAAAAACGCAATGTTTGATTCAACCTGTTTGTAATATTGACGAAATAAACATAGTTGTATAAAATCAAATTTTAATTTAATCGAAAGGCTTGTTGACTATGGGTAGTGGAAATCCAGTCTATGATTTGTACATGAAGATGAAGGATCAAAATGATTCCTTCGGAGACTTATACAAAGAAGGCAAGTTTTGGGCGAAGATCAATGAAAATATTCGGGAAATCATTTTAAATACCCCGGATATGAGCAATTTCAAGAATTCACCTATTAACCGTAAATTTGCCGGACCTGATCCTGCAAACCGTCAAGTTTATCGCGCCTTATTAAATCTCTACTATAAGGAAATTGAGAAAATCGACACCATGGGTTTTCTTAAGCAGCATTGCGAACCTACGTTTGGGGGGAATTACGACCAAGAATTACATCCATTTCCGCATGGGTCTTTGCTTTATCCTTTTGAAAAACGTTGGCCTATGAGTTTAGATTTTCTGCAGAGCACCGAAGAAGCGTTGACCATTGTTAATAATTTTAGAAAACAGTACAACCGTTTACCGGAACTCATTGTGGAATTAGGGGGGGGGTATGGTCGTCTGGGATATGTGATTCGCAAAATGCTTCCCGAATGCACCTATGTGGATGTGGACCTGCCCGAAGCTCTTGTCTGTAGCCATTATTATTTATCGAATGTGCTTCCTGGAGAAGTTGTTGACCATAAGATTTCTAGTGCAACAAAGTCTTTTTCCAAGGATCTTTTAAAGAAATCTAAAGTATGGACCTTGGGGTCACAGCAAATTGAGCATATCCAGGACAATGCGGCAGATGTGTTTGTGAACATTTATAGTTTTGCAGAAATGCCTAAAGAAGTGATCAATAATTATTTGAAACATGCCATTCGGATAACAGACGGGCTTATTTACATTAAACAGCGCAAGTTGGAAAATAATAAGATTGATGGGGTCCAGGTTTTACAGACCGATTATACAATGTTAGATTCTTATACAAAGATTATGCATCGCGATACGACGTTGTATCCTGATTTCTTTGAAGCGTTATATAAAAGGTAGTGTTTGAGCAGTTGAACTTAAGGACCAAGCATGCATTATACGTTACGTGACACCTGCCGTATCTGTTCCTCCAAAGATTTGGTGAATTTCTTGGATTTTGGTCCCATGCCTTTGGCGGGGGGATTTATCAAACCAGAAAACGTCATGGAAGAGCAATTATATCCGCTCACTGTTGCTTTTTGCCGCCAATGCAAAGAAGTGCAAATCCTTGAGACTGTTCCCGCGGAAGTGTTATTTAAAGACTATCGTTTTGTGGCATCAACAACCACGACGCTGTCGCAACATTTTGTTTCATATGCCAAAGAAATGCAGGAACGCTTCCTTTCAAAAGATGCTTTAGTCGTCGAATTTGGCAGCAATGATGGCGTACTTTTAAAACCATTTGGTGATTTAGGCATCAAAGCTGTTGGGGTAGAGCCCGCGACTAATATTGCCAAACTGGCGATTGCTAAAGGCTGTACGGTTGTCAGTGATTTCTTTAATACCAAGAGTGCGGCCTATGTCAAAGAGCAATATGGCGCTGCTGATCTTGTCTGCGCCAATAATGTCTTTGCTCATATCGATGATATGCATGAACCCATGAGGGCCATTACCCAGCTTCTTAAGCCCGAAGGTATTTTTGTTTTTGAAGTGCATTATCTTGTGTCATTAATCGAAAGTTATCAGTTCGATATGATTTATCATGAGCACATGATGCATCATTCGTTGATGGCCCTGGAGTATTTGACCAATCTGTACCAGATGGAAATTTTTGACGCTAAGCGTGTACCGACTCATGCGGGCTCTATCCGCGTGTATGCCCAGAAAAAAAATACCGGCAAATACCTGCGTTCTGCCAATGTGGCAAAATTATTAGAATATGAGCATAAAATCGGATTGGACCGCGAAGAAATATTTATCAAATTTGGCAAGGATGTTTATCAAAAGCGCGATGATTTAATTAAATTGATCGCTGATTTGCATGCGCAAGGCAAGAAGATTGTCGGGTATGGCGCTTCCGGACGCGCCTCTGTGCATTTAAATTTTTGTAAGTTTGGTACGACTGTCATGCCCTATGTGACCGATGCTTCCCATGAACGCCAGGGCAGGTTAATTCCTGGCATGCATAACCCCATTGTCCCGCCAGATCATCTCAAGGAAGATAAACCAGATTATGCATTGCTGTTTGCCTATAATTATTTTGATGAAGTGATGGGTAAAGAGCAGGAATTTATCCGTCGGGGAGGGCGGTTTATTGTGCCCCTGCCGGAACCAAAGATTATCGAACCCAAAAAATAAGGATGTGTATGAAATCTCAAACAGGTAATACGCCTTATTTGATTTTTATGGGGCTTTATACAATTTTGTATGCCTTGGCATTCTTTCCTGGTATTGATAATGTGCCGGGTTATTTTGGAATGATGTATGGCATTATTCATCCGGATAGTTTTCCCGGTGATATCACTGGCAATTATAATCCTGCCATGGTGTCTTTGCATTCCATATTAATCAAGCTGGGTGGCGACATCTGGTTGGACGATCGTTTTAACCTTTTAATGTGGTCTTTGGTCGTGGGTTTTGCTTTGTGGGGGCTTGACAAAATCACCCGGCTTTTGGGCGTCACCAGTAATCTTGGGCGTTTGGCGATCTTTGCGGTGGTGATGGCCTATCATCACATCATTGATAATTCACCACGCTTGATCGATTTAAGCACATTGCGTCCTACCACATATGCTGGCCCGTTTGTCATTTGGATCACCTATTTCTTGCTTAAGGGTAAAAGTTTAAAGCCTCTGTTGATTTTATCTGTGCTAGCGATAGGGGTGTCTGTCAAGACATCATGGTTTATTGTTTTGGTCGTCGGGATTTATATGGCCCGTGAGTACTTGCGATGGAATTGGACGCAAGTGATCACAAGCCTTATTGGGCTATTAACGTCTGCGTTTGTGCTGAATTATATCTGGGTTATGACCCATCATGGCCTGGAATATAATACCGCTTTGTATAAGTGGGTGTATCCTTTTGAAGGCTCAGAGGCCAATCCATTTCTTAATGGCATTGGGCCCATTATCTATGTGGCATTATTGGCGGCAGCCACCTTTGTACAATTACCAAATAAAGAACATACCGCACGATTTAAAACCTTGATGCTTATTTCTATCGTGGTGTATGTGCTAGGCGGGATTTATTACACATTTGCGCCAGATGTCATGAAGGTGCCGTTCTTTTTAGCTTTGGCTGTCGGTCGTTCTACATGGTTGCCGCAGGTATTGGTATTTATTGTATTAAGTTCCGCGGCAGTGATCTATTGCCAGAAGCCGAAGGTTCCTGCTGGTAAGAAGAATTTGGCAGCACTGGCATTGATTGCTTTTTATCAATTCCCATTCTTTTCCTACATGGGATTTGCCCATTTCTTTGATGCCCCGCAATGGGGCGTTGATAAAAATGCTATGGAACGCCTCGTGGTCACAGGCATCTTAATGGTAGTTTTATTTGGGATTTATGGAGTGTTGCGACTGTGGATGCGCAATAATACACAATTACGGTTCGTCCACATTTATCACGTTCTTTTTTTGGTGCTTATTTTTAGCATGAGCATTTCTGTTTTTAGCCGATTACATAAAAATAAGGACAATTTGATTCATCTTTTTAATCATGGGATTATGGGTGGGACGCCAGGTGCCAAATGGGCGGGGGTCAATGAGTATGTCCGCGAACAAACACCTAAAGATGCTACGGTGGTGGCCATGTCTGGTCAACCGCTTCAGTTGGATTCTGCCTTAAAGATTCGCACGGGCCGCACCATGCCTCTCGGTGTCCATCCTGGGGTTATTTATTTTGACCTTAAAGGCAATATTGCAAATGAGGCATTCGTTAAAGAAATTTCTCCTTTGCCTCGTTATTGGGAACAATGTGACAAAGACCGTATCCGACCAATCTTACGATTGATGAAAGAACCCGATTATCTGGTGGTCCCGTCCAGTCAAACATGTCCACCAGATGCTTTTGATTATCGATTCGTCAAGAAAATCAATGCATTTTCGATTTGGAAGAAATCAGGCATTAAATGATCCTGCCCCCTTGTTGACGGAACATCCGCCATTCCTCGGCAGTCGGCCAGGAAAAATAGGAAGCAGGTTGTCCGGATCCCGCATCTGTATATTCGCCTCGCCGTATTTTATCTAAAGCTTCTAGCAAACCATCGACAGCCACATTAAAACATTGGCTATGTAATTCATGTAGCGAACAACTGCGGTTAAGGGGCAATTTTTTTTGAGACAGGACGCAGCCCGTGTCAATGCCTTCATCCATTAAATGAAATGAACACCCTGTATATTTTTCTGCGTGCGCGTAGGCATGAAACACCGCAAATAAGCCGCGGAAAGCCGGCAAAAGGGCGAAGTGGCGATTTATGCAGCAAATTTTAGGAAGCGTAAGGATGGGCTTTTTGAAAATTAGTGGATTTGAACTGACAATGACATCAGGTTCTAGTTTTTTAATGCGTTCCAAATATTCTGGGCGATGGATATCATATTCCACATTAAAACATTCGATTCCGTAATGTGCACATAATGTCCGCAAATTGAAGAATCGGTGATCAGCAGTTTTCTTAAAGATAATGTCCTTGATGCGGGCGATGTATTTAAGTGCAAGCAAATGGATGATTTCATGGATGCGAAAATGTTGCCAATTCTTAATGAAATAGGCATCAAGACTGCTTTTTTTAGGCATTTTTGTCACAAGCGCTACACCGACAACGGAATCAGGGGAGCGTTTGATAAAATCAGAAATGAAAAATGGTTGGTAAATATTTTCATCTAAAACGAGAAATAATTTCATGGGGAGCTCTCTTTAGCGTTGTTAAGCAAAGCATGAAAGGCAGGGCTCTTAATTGTGTCTTGTTCGATCTTTTGCCATGGCGAATCATAATTAAAAGGTTTTCTGAACAGGTTTTTCTCGGCATGGGTACAAACTCCTGGATGAAAAAGGATTTCCACAACTGCGTTCTTTTGTCGAATTTGTTTTAAAGCAGTTTCAACCACATTGTGAGTCATTCCTGCGACAAATAGGACTCCAATAAAATAATCATTACATTGAATGCCCACGTCGGCCAACTGTTTCTTTTTATGGCGCATCAATCGATTGGCAATCAGGAATTTTAATATATTCACGCTTAAATAATTCTGGAAAGATTTGACTGAGTCCCAACAAATAAAAAAAGGTTCAGAGGGGACACGCACGTAGCTAATATCAAATTGTTTTTTTAAGGCAATGATTTCATCAAATACAAAGGGAAGGATATGAAAATGGCAGTGGCTGTCTAATTGTATTTCATAGTTGGGGCCTAAGGCATTTTTGACTTTTTGGATTTGTGTGGTCAATTCCGCATGGATTTGTTGACGCATGGTGGCCTTGGCTTGCAGATCTGCGCGTATGTAAATCATCCATAATTTTGCAAAAGAAGAGTGGAAATGGCCATCGGGACCAACCAACATGGACACCTGGTCTACAGGCAGCAAGGGTTTACCTTCTGCCAAATTCAAGTGGATACTAAGGCGTAAATTTGGGCGTTGACGATACGCTGCAATGGCATAATCAAAGGCATGGCCATTGGCAAGTATGCTGGTGCTTGTCAGAGCTCCTTGATCGAAACATTCAAGTATACTGTCAGTAATGCCTTTGGATTGGCCAAAATCATCGGCGTGAATAATAAAATGCATGGAGTGATTTTATCTTTCAAATAAATAATTGTCCAATGCTAAGATATTTTCATTCAATGTCTATAAATATCTTGCAAACATTCATGGGGATTGATAAGCTCAACCCATGAAAAATGTTCTATCCGTTGCTGTTCTTGCTGCCATTGCCTGCCTTTCTGTTGTGTTTGCCGTTGGAGAAATGGGTTTGGCTGCAAAGAAACCTTTATGGTTGGATGAGACATATGGATTAGGGGAGAGTCGCCAACAGTCCTATACGAGTTTTGTGCTTCGTGGAGCGATTTCAGAGCCAAGCCCTGCACCACTAGACTATATTACCAATAAATTTTTTATCGATTTTAAATCTGCTGTCGGTGATTTTGGTCTTAAAGAAGAAGTATATTTTCGTATTAAGCCACTTGTAGCTGTTTTATTAGGTCTCTTAGTTATTGTGGTTCTTGTAGTTATAGAAGGGGCTTCACAATCCGCGCCTATTGTTCTTCTTTGGAATTTTCTTTTATTTTGTATTCCTTTTGCCTATTTCTTTCAGACGCAGATTTTCTTTTATAGTATTGAAACAAGATCGTATGCCTTATGGGTGGCACTTTATGCCTGGGTATTAGCAGCAAGTTTTAGATCTTCTAGGCGTCCGTGGCTGTTGACGATAGCTTTAAGCTTGATGGCCTGCACATCCATTGCTGCTCTCTACCAATCTGTAGCATTACTGGTTGCTTTTTGGTGGTTGAGAATGCTGCAACAGGACAAATGGCAGCCAATTTTAAAACAGGCATTGATTATTTTTGCCATTCCTTTGTTAATCACCGGGTATTATTGCTATCTGTCAGGCACAGGGTTTATGGACAGGGTGGCTAGTGGAGGGACATGGGCAGATTTTCGGGACTTTTGGACTAATAAACTAGTTACTATTCCATTAATGCTATTTGCTGCAGGGATTTGCTTATATCGTCGAGAAACTCAATCGTTTGCTTTGGCGCCATTAGGGTTTTTAATTTATTATTTAATGGGCCCAGCCATCTATTACCTCACGACCCATGTGCGTGGTTATTTTTATGCCGAACGTCAGTTTATTTGTTACGATCTTACGTATGTTGTTCTAATTTTAACCGTATTGTTTGCAGCACCTGTATATATCAGTAGAATCAAGTCCCAACAATGGCAATGGATGGTTGCGATTGTGCTTTGTTGTGCTATAGGGGCATTGACATTTCCTTTAAAGAAAATGCATAAATTCAAAGATGTTTGTCGGGAGTTTTCAGCGTTTGTCCAACAGAAAACATCTCTTTTTAAATAAAATCTGGTATAATTCACGCCATGTTGATTTCCATTGTTATTCCTTTATTTAATGAAGAAGAAGTTATTGCCCACTTGCGTCAGCAATTAACAGCTGCCTTAGATAATATTTCCTATGAAATCATCTTTGTTGACGACGGCAGCCGCGATGCTACCGTCGAACGCGTTAAAGAATGGATAGCTCAAGATGAGCGTGTTTTATTAATCCAACTGTCCCGTAATTTTGGCCATCAAGCAGCTATCAGTGCTGGGCTTAAAGAATCCTCGGGCGATGCAGTTGTAATTATGGATGGCGATCTGCAAGACCCGCCCCAATTGATTCCCAAAATGGTCCAAGCCTGGCAACAGGGGTATCAGGTGGTTTTGGCTGGTCGCAAATCCCGCGCTGAAAATTTAGGTCGCCGCCTTGCCTTTGGTGCCTTTTACAAAGTTTTTGAAGCCTTGTCCGATTTATCCCTCGAAATTACCGGCGTATTTGGTTTAATGGATCGTGTGGTGGTCAATCATTTAGTTGCCATGACAGAACGTAACCGTTTTATTCCAGGGCTACGCAGCTGGGTCGGGTTTAAAACAACAACAATTTGGTACGACCGCCAACAACGCAAGGCAGGGCAGGTTAAACAATCATTAAGTAAATTGATTAAATATGGCATGGACGCCATCTTTAGTTTTAGCAATAAGCCGCTACGTATTAGTTTTATATTAGGATTGGTTATCAGTGGGCTTTCATTTATTTACGGCTCGATCTTGTTAGTTAAAAGAATCCTTAATATCGACGTGGTGCATGGGTTTACCACCATGGCCGTCGCTATTTTCTTTTTAGGTGGCGTGCAATTAATGAGCAATGGCATTATGGGAGAATATTTAGGACGTATTTATGATGAAATAAAAGCCAGGCCGCTTTTTATCATTGCCCGCAAATATTCTAAAGATCCTAAAGGTCTGGGTGTTAAGTCACAGGAATACGGGAGTTAATTCAGATGAATATGCACTTGATGCAATATTATCTAACAAAGCCAATTTTATCCTGGCAAAATAAATACTTAAAACATATCACCCGTAAGGCTGCCAAGGAAAACAGCCTTTATGAACAAGCCGTGGCAGAACTAGAATCCTATACTAAGGAAACCAGCGAAAGTATTAAGCGCAAACATCATGAGGCTGTTAATAGCGAGCAGGGCATTGATGTTTTTAACCAGCAAGCAGAGCTTTCTAAAGACAAGGTTGAGAAATTTTATAAGCAATGCCAATATTATTTATATGAACTTCCTTTGTGGAATGCAGAAACGAACCGTCCTGCTTATCTGTATGCCATCATGAAGCCTTATTTGAAAAAATATTCCTGCCATAAGGTGATGGATTTTGGAGGAGGGACAGGGGATTTGTGCATCGAATTAGCCAAGCATGGTTATGATGTCACCTATTGTGATATTGGGGAACATGTATCTAATTTTGCCCGCTGGCGTTTTGATCGTCGTAAATTCAATGTCACGATGGTCAATAATTTGGACGCCTTAAAAGGACAGGCTTTCGATGCGGTGATTAGTTTTGATTGTTTTGAGCATATTAAGGATCTTGAGGGCATTGTCGTACAACTTGGTAATTTAGTACGTCCCGGTGGCTTGTTAATTTCCAGCGATGCATTTGCAGGAGGTGGATTGCACCTCGAAGAAAATCAAAAGTATGGTGAATTTAAGAATTACGATCAGTTAATGGGCCGTGCAGGCCTGGTTTTTGTTGGCCATTTTGCGCAGTATTTTTTCTATCAAAAAATTTCATGAAAAAAATTAATGCATGGTTTTATCTTTTATTTTCCGTCCTTTTTTTAGTATTCTTATCTTTTAATTCTGCTTTGCCTCCTACAGGAAATGTCTGGAATGAACAAAATACTGCTTATTGGGGACTTGTTGTCAATATTGCTGAAAAGTGGCGTGCTTTAAATTTCAGTTTTTGGGATCCACAAATCGGTGGGGGTGTTAGCTTATATACATCTGCATTTTACCCAATCTTTAATCCAACCAATGCTTTAGCATTCTTTTTAGATAATGATCATTTCTATGTTTTTAAAATCATGGAACCGTATATTTGCGGCGCGTTTGCCATGGTCTTATTTTTAACATGGGTGGGCGTTAGAAAAATATATTCTGCCTGTGCGGCTATCATCTATCTGACATTATCATTTGCGATTTGGAGCAATATCAGTATTCAATCGGCATTTATTTGGGGCCCAGCCTTGTTTCCTATAATGCTGTATGCGTTCTTTAAGAATACGAAGAATTCATCTATGACAGTGGGGGCTATTTGGGTAGGTATCGTGATAGCGGTGCAGTTTTTAGTGGGGGGCATGCCTCAAATCCTGCAAATGCTTTTTTGGTGGCTGTGTTTTTTTATTGTTAGAGCGCTATTTTATTTGCGGTCATGGTCCTATATTTTGGAAATCATAAAAGCATACATACTGATTGTCGGTTCTTTTATTATTACTGCGGCCTATCAACTTATTCCTACGATTGCTTATTTCTGGTTAGATGCGGCAAAGATGTCTGGTCGTTATCCTATTAATACCTTACGTCTGTGGGGGACTCCGCATAGCAATTTTCCGTCTTTGACATGGATTTTCAAAAAGAATAACGAATGGTTAAATTTTGATGCAGGATTGCTATTGTTGGGCATTATTGGATTATTGCTTGTATTAAATGTCGGTAGAATTAAAAGAAATATAGAAAGTTTCAAAGGGGTATTAGCGATTGTTTTGGCTTCTACCCTATATTTAACTATTCCATCCATGGCTGAAACGCTTGCGGCTAATTATCCTGTTTTGACGAAATTTCTAAATCCAATTTCATCTTTTAATTTTAGTTATGGTCTTTATGTCTTAGATTTCAGTGTTATTCTTTTGGTTTGTTATCTCATTAACCTTAAAGGAAATCTGAGCGCCAAAAACTCATCCGGAGTTGTGGAACGGTGGTTATCGAATATCGGGAGTTTTTTGGCATTTGCAGCTTTTGTTTTTGTGATTGTGATTACATGTCAGATTATTTTTAAGAAAACGCCCCAAGAAGTTATTCCTGTGTTGTTTACTCGAGGAGAGAAATTTTTTGTATTGTTATGTGCATGGTCAGCGCTAGGGCTTGGGTTGCTCAGTTTTAGTGTCCAAAGGAATACTATAGCGAAAACAATTTTTGTTATTGTTTTATTTTGGACGGGCAGTTCTCATTTATTAGGTTCGTATCATTTGCTGGGTAGAGGGTATGCCTCAGCCCCACAAAGAGAATTATATTTAACTCCTGAACATAAATTCTTCGTAGCGAGCAAGGATAAGTATTCTCTATTATCTGCATCATACGGGAATTGCCTTTCGATGGGCGATCATTACAATTTAAACTATGGAGTCAGGGGTTTAAGTCGGGCTTTGCCTATTCCTTCTCATCGTTTTGCTAAGTTTCAAGCAGCCTATAATTACCAATTAGCTAATAAATATTGGGCTCAGCCAGTTAACTTTCTTAATCAGCCTTCAGCAAGTTTAATTTCTTATTTTCCGGTTGATTTTTCGATCATTGAGCATGATAAGCCTATTGATTGGCCAGGTTTTAAAAAGGTAGTGGCAGGGAGAGAATGTGATGTGTGGGCTAACGATCAGCCTGCATGGAAATTACGATTAGCTAATCAAATCGAAGTGCTAGACTTTGAGAATATTGTTGAACGAATGCGAAAGAAACCTTTTAATGACACGTTGTTAATTGATAAAGAAGACTTTAAAAATTTTTATCTTCCTCCTCCTGCACGGTATTCTGTTCATGCGGCCAAGAAATATTCGGATTATCAAGAATTAAGAGGAGATTATATTACTTTTAAGGTTAATGCTCAGGACGGGAGTTATGTGATTTTTCCACAGATGTTCCATCATGGATGGCAAGCTTGGATTGATGGAAAAAGGGAAAATGTGTTTCCTGCAGATTTTATATTCATCGGGGTGCATATTTTGGCAGGTGTACATGATGTTGTTCTTAAGTTTTACCCACCAGGCATTATTCTAGGGATTATTGTTTTTGTGTTTGGCATGCCATTATTACTTTTTATGATACGAAAGATAAAGTGAAATCAACCCCTTCCTATATCTGGGCTAAGCAAACCATAGATCCCAAAGTCATTATGGTGGATTGTTCACCTCATGACCCGTATAAAGATTTTCACCGTGATCCGACGGGGTATTATGTTCTAATCCGTGTTGATTTTTCCACTGGCATGATTGAACTTGCCATTTGTTCGAAAGATCATGTGATTGAAGCGATATTCCGAGGCCGTCGGGCCGATGATGTGGCCCACGGGCTTTTTAATTATGAAAAGAAACATAAGCGATCGTGGTTTAAAGAAAAAACCCATATTGCTTATATAGGGAAAGAATTGAAGAAGGCAGAGCTTGCCTTAGTGTTAGGGCAAAATAACTATTTCCAAGATTAGAATTTTGACTATAATGATCAACATGTTAGCCTTCCTTTTAGTTTGTATTGGCGTGTTTAGCCGCCTATTGCCTCACATGAGCCAGTTCACGGCGATCTTGGCGATTGGCATGTTTGGCGGCATGTATTTGCCCCGTCGGCAAGCTATTATTGTTCCCGTCGCTGTAATGATGGTTTCGGATGTCTTCCTTGGCTTTCATGACACAATGTTTTTTACCTGGGGAAGCATGGTTGTTGTTTCCTTGATTGGTTTTGTTTTAAGGGACCGCAAGAATTGGATGACGGTCTTAGGGGGTAGTATTTTATCTGCGCTGGTGTTTTTTGTCGTGACGAATTTTGGTGCCTGGTTAAGTTTATACCCGCGCACCTTCGAAGGTTTTACCCAATGTTATATTGCCGCCATTCCATTTTTTAGGACCACCTTAGCCAGTACCGTGGCCTATAGTTTAGTCCTTTATTTTGGCTATGAATGGATAGTCAAACGTTGCCAGGGTACATCCTTGGCACGAATGTTCTAAAAAAATATACGAGTTAGGGAAATCTCGTGCAAATCGAGGACAGTCCCGCTACGGTGATTCATCGTTGATGAAAAGTCCGAATGCCTAACAGTATTTAAAAGCTGAATTCCTGCCTAACGGCAGGCAAGCCTGCGAGAGAACAGGTCAAGGATGCGCATATATTGAGAGTTTCAGGGAAGCCCTCAATCGTTTTGATACGATTGAGGGCTTTTTATTTGCCTAAAATGAGATAGGCAAACAGAAAGGAAATCAGATGAAAAGATTAATTGTTACATTAATTATGTTTTTAAGTTCAGGAATTTCTTTTGCCAAGGAGATCGATTTAAACGCCATTGTCATTAATGCATCGCGGACCCAAGACACCTTGGCCATCACCAACCGTCCGGTTTCCATCATTACCGCCGAGGATATTGCAGATTCACCGGCAAAAAGTTTGCCTGAATTGCTTGGGAGCCAACCTGGCGTGTATGGCATACAGTTTGGCAATATCAAGAATTCCCAGGTCGATATCCGCGGATATGGGGAAACAAGCAATACCAATGTTTTGGTATTGGTTAATGGAAGAAGGACGAACCAGGTGGACCTGTCTGCCCAGGATTGGGCCCAAATTGATTTATCGACGGTGGAACGGGTAGAAATTATCCGCGGTTCTGGGTCGGTCTTGTATGGTGATAACGCGGATGGAGGGGTGATTAATATTGTTACCAAGCATGGGGATAAGAATACCAGGCCGCAGGTGACGTTAACGAGTGAATGGGGCAGGTATCAAACATCAAAGAATGGTTTTGAATTATCTGGCGGTTTTCCCACATTGGGGTATCAAGTCAATTATGGCCATCAGGAAACAACCGGCTTTCGTGCCAATAGCAATTATTGGGACCAGAATTTTAATACGCATTTGACTTACGACCCGACGGATGATTTTGGTGTTGATTTTAATCAGGGGTATCATCTAGATCGTTACCAATCCCCAGGGGCTTTATTCCTAAGCAATATTGCCCAGTATGGGCGTGAGGGTGTTCGACCGTCGGTGGCGCATAACCATGGTTGGACTTCAGATGCTCATTTTGATGTGACCCCTAAATTAAAATTCAATACGGATTTGGGGGATGGGGAAATTTCCATGCTTTCGACAGCACGTAAACGTTACGACAAGGCCTATGCCACGGGCACCCCATTTTATGAGACCATGAATTTGACCAATACCTATGAGTTTCAACCCAAGCTTATTCTAACGACACCAGTTACAGATGCCCTAAGCAACGAGGTTACGACGGGGTATGATTATTTTTATGCCAAGAGCCAACGACGCAGTGGAAATTTGGGACCGTCGCAAGATTTGCTGTTTGCCTCCAAGGTTACGCATGGAGTATATCTGCTCGATGAAATCACCTTTGATGAGCGATGGCTTCTAAACGGCGGGTTTCGGGAAACGTGGGTCAATTATGTATTTGACCAGAAACAACAGGTTGTCGGAAAATCTGAAGTGATCGGTAGGGGCCCAGCGTATGAATCCGGGCTAGGGTATAAATATAATGATAAGTCCAAGGTGTATGTGAATTTTGCCCATGCCTACCGTCTTCCTGCCATTGATGAGTTTTTCCAGGTGCTGTATGATTTTGGTCCTGGGGCCAGTGGCGGTGGGTTAAGCGCAGATTTGCAAGCCCAGGAAAGCAATCAGTACGAAGTGGGAATTAAGGATCAGACATTCAAGGATGTGACCTTGGGTGTTAATTTATTCATGTCCCATGTGAAGAATGAAATTTATTTAGACCCAAATACGTTTTCTAACACGAATTATAATGCCCGTACCCGCCATTATGGTATTGAAAGCAATGCCTCGGTGAGCTTGTTCGACGGTAAGCTAGAGCCTTATGTGAATTGGACAATTCAGGAAGCAAATTTTCGTGGGGGGACCTATGGGGGCAATGAAATTCCATTTGTTCCTGACCAAATCATTAATGGAGGAGTAACATACCGGCCTGTAGATCGGTTAAGCACCAATTTAACGGCGAATTTTGTCGGAGAGCGTTTTGCCATCAGTGACCAAAATAATACTCAACCAAAACTAAAACGTTACCTGACCTTTGATTGGGGCGCTAAATATGGGCTAAAGAATGTTGATGTTTGGGTGAGCCTGCGCAATATTTTGGCCACGAAATATTATGCCTATGGTGTTTATTCATCTTCGTCATCGGCAGTAGGTTATTATCCTGCGGAGGGAAGAAATGTTACTGCTGGTTTGTCTGTAAAGTTTTAAGGATCACATCAACAGGAGAAATCTTGTTGAGGGTATAAAAATGTAAGCCGGGGGCTCCTCCTTCGAGGAGTTCTCGGCATTGCTGGACGCAGAAATCAATTCCCGCTTGAAGAGTTTTTACAGGATCATCAGCTAAGGGCTTGAAGATATCATGCACATTGTTGGGGATCGATGCCCCGCACACATGGCAGAAACGCACCAAGGCGTTATAATCGGTAATAGGTAAAATCCCCGGCAGCACCTTATTGTTTACTCCCAGTTTGCGCAGTCGTGCCACATAATCAAAATAATCCTGATTATTAAAAAATAATTGGGTAATGACAAAATCGGCACCAGCATCGATCTTGCTTTTTAAATATTGAGCATCCAGGTCTTTGTTGGCAGCCAGCACATGCCCTTCAGGAAATCCTGCCACGCCAATCCCGAAATAATTGCCAAAATGCTCGCGAATAAAGCTAACTAATTCATAGCTGTATTTAAAATTGTCTGGCCCTGGTTTCCAGTCGGGATTATCTTTGGGGGCATCGCCACGCAAAGCCAGAACATTGGCAATGGAGCGGTTTTTCATTTCCGTTAGGATATCTTTGATCTCATTTTTGGTGTGTAAGACACATGTTAAGTGGGCAATCGCATCAATGCCATGGGTTTTCTGGATATGCTCGACGATATCCAGGGTTTTTCCACGGCTGCTACCCCCAGCACCATAGGTGCAGGAGAAGAAATCCGGTTTGAACTTACTTAATGCGTCAATGGTGGTTTTAAGTTTGGCATGCCCTTCATCTGTTTTTGGGGGGAAAAGCTCAAAAGAATAGGTGGGTTTGGAACCGTTAAATACGCGTAAAGAATTATTCATGGCCAGCATTATATAACAAATTTGTTATTGAGAAAGGTCAAATTTTTTCTTTTGGGTAATGACCGTCTCGAGTGCAAAGCCTATTAGGACCAGATATAAAGGCGCTACAGGAAGCATATAGCGTGGCAAGATGGAAAACAAGGAAGAGAAGGAGACAAAAATAAAAACGAGGGAGAGAATTAAGAATATAATCAAAGTTTGTTGACGCCACAGGTAACGACAGCAAGAAAGCCAAGCGAATGCAGTCAGAACGGCTGCACACAAGCGTAGAAGATTTTTTAAAATAGTCATATTGTATATTTGCGAAAGCCAGGCTGGATAGGTTACAAATCCAATTTGCGTGGATTCCCAGAAAAACATTTTTAAACTCTCAATAAATGTTAATAAAAGGTATTGTGGTAAATTGCTTAAAGCTTTTTCTTTTGAGAGTCGTAGTAATTGGTTGGTAGCTTCCTGAGGATCCAGATGTTGTTTTTTTAATTCATCGAGTTTTTGCCCACCAAATCCGTCTGATTGCTGAAAAGACCAAAAATAACATTCTTGAGAACTAAAAAACTTTTCACATACGCCTTCTCCAGCAACGTAAGCTAAATCTGTTAAAATACTGTGGGATTCTATAGGTTCTACCCTACGGGCTGTATTGCCATATAATCCCCAGGGCCCCCGATCAGCAATGGTGAAGTTCCCATTGTATGTCTTGTTAAGTTGTTTGTATTCAAGAATAGGCACATAAAACACCACAGCTGAGGTCATCAAAAACAGAATTAAAGCTGTAGAGAAATTTTTTTTGTACATAGCGGTGATTAGAATGACAATTAGGAAGGTGGGGAAGACGCATTCAAAAATCCCTTTAACAAATGTAGTAGCAGCAAATGTTAAGCCTGTAAGGAGGCCATAACCGCATGCTGCTATTTTATTGTCATTTTCGATGGCCTTACAGCCAGCATAATTGGCTAAAATAATACCTAAGATTAAAGGATATGTAATAATTTCTGAAAATAAACTAAAAGCTGTGTTGGTGATTGCAGGTGATATGGCAAAGTATACGAGTACCAAGGAACAAATCCATGAACGGATTTTAAGCAGGCGAAGAAGTATATAGATTAAGATTTGTGTTACCAATAAAATGACGACGCCAAAATAAGCCATGATTTTGACATAGGGGTAGTGAGTGAGCTGTTCTAGTGTCATAGATAGGGCAACTAAAGAGGGGTATAAAGGTTCTCGGTTAGGGCCGGTTTTTACGTATGTAATAAGGCCGTTATTTTGTAAAATACGGCCCAAACCTTCATAACCCAGGGCATCGCAGGAAATATCCATGTGGGTCGCCAAGGCAAGATAAATCCAATAGACAAGGGAACATAGAAAAACGCTTAAAATATGTTGGGACAAAGGGCTTTGTTTCATCTAATATTAATCAGTTTATCTATGTTCAATAAATATGCAAGAGTAGATCATGGAAAGTAAGAATTCAATCATCGATGTATTAAAGGGCATTGCCATTATTTTAGTGATCTATGGCCATGTCATCCAACGCACCATGTTAGCACATGATGCAGATTTTTTTTTAAATCCTGCCTTTAAGGTGATTTATACCTTTCATATGCCCATCTTTTTCTTTTTAAGCGGCTATTTAATATCAGGTAGCTTAAGGAAAAAAAGGGTCGGGGAGGTTTTCAAATCCAGGTTTAAAGCTTTGTTGATTCCGTATATCATTTGGGGAATTTTAGGTGTATTTACCTTTTATTTTCTTAATTTAATCGACGGTAAAGGCGCGCAGATTAGTCAATTGCCTGCAGAAGCTGTAGATCAATTGCTGACGAATCCCACCGTTTGGTTTCTATATACAATATTTATCTTAAGCTGTATTTTGCTGTGTTCGTACCAGTTAGCTAATAAGTTTGGAGCGTGGGTATATGTAGTGACCTATGTTCTTCTTATGGCCATTCCCTATAATAATGATGGGGCCCTTTATTACATTCAATGGTTTTATTTATTCTATTTAGTAGGATATTTCTTTCATGCCTCATCGATTAAAATCACGCACAAACTGGCCCATACGCTTATTTTTCTGGGGGCTTTGTTGGTCTTGGTGTATTGTGTGGGGCTGTGGACCAAGAATGATTTTATCTATATTCATAAGATGCATGTAGAGTGGGGGAATTTTTCAGAAGTTTCAAGGATGATATATAGGTATTTGGCCGGATTTTCAGGCATTATTGTGATATTCTATATCGGTTATTTTCTTTCCAATACCAAGGCGCAGCGTTGGTTGGGCTATGTGGGCATGTATTCCCTGGATATTTATCTAGTGCAGCGATATCTCTTGGAAGGTTTATACCCACGCATCGTGAGTAAGATGCCGACCAATTTTGATTTTAATGGCCCGCTATTCCTATATTGTTTTGTGCCTTTATTGACTGCGGTTTTTATTGGCATTTGTATAGCGGTGTCCCAAGTGTTCATTAGAAGGAAGGCATTTTTAAATCAACTATTACTAGGTAACAGGAATTAGTATGGGAAATTTTAAGGATTATTATTATCAGTTGCGCCAGAAGCAGTACCAATATTTTATTCCTGAACATACAAAGGTTTTGACCATTGGTCCGTCGGATAAATATGAGGTTACCACAGGTGAAAAGTTTGATTATATTATTCTGCAAGGTGTGTTAGGCCAAACGAGTGATGTGCAACAATTTCTAGAACGTCTGCGGCCTTTTTGTCATGCAGATACGCGCATCATTATTGAGTATTACAGTTATCTTTGGCAATATGTGTTAAAGATTGCCGAGCGCATTGGTTTAAAAGATCCCCTGCCTGTGCAAAATTGGCTGACCTGGCAGGATATTTTTAATTTTTTGACACTTGCTGGCTTTGATCCTGTGAAAAAAGAGCGCGCGGTTTTATTTCCTTTTTATATTTTTGGGGTTAGTAATTTTATCAATCGTTATATTGCCAAGCTTCCGGTGTTTAATGCATTAACACTTAACCATTACATCATTGCCCGCCCCATTCTTAATCAAACACGTGAATATTCCGTGACCATCTTAGTACCATGCCGCAATGAAAAAGGCAATATTGAGCAGGCGATTACGCGCACACCTGTTTTTGGAACGCATCAGGAATTTATTTTTGTGGAAGGGCATTCGAAGGATGGCACCTATGAGGAAGTGGAACGCGTAATGCGCCAGTATCCTGATCGCGATATGAAATTATTTAAGCAGCCAGGGATTGGAAAAGGGGATGCGGTGCGTTTCGGCTTTGGCAAAGCTACGGGTGAAGTTTTGATGATTTTAGATGCAGATTTAACTGTCCCGCCGGAGGATATGTCCAAATTTTATGAAGCAATTAAAAGTGGCAAAGGTGAATTCATCAATGGCTGTCGTTTGATTTATCCGATGGAAGATGAAGCTATGCGATTTTTGAATTTATTGGCTAATAAATTCTTTGGCATCTTTTTTAGCTGGCTTTTAGGGCAACGTTTTAAAGACACCTTGTGTGGGACAAAGGTGATTTTTAAACGCCACTATGAAAGTTTGGAGGCGAACCGTCATTATTTTGGCGATTTTGATCCGTTTGGGGATTTTGATCTTATTTTTGGGGCAGTGAAATTGAATTTGAAGGTGCTGGAATTACCCATCCGTTATAAAAGCCGTCAATACGGGACAACCCAAATCCAAAGATTTCGCCATGGTTTGCTGCTATTTCGTATGTGCGGTTTTGCCATGAAAAAGATAAAGTTTATTTAATCTTCCTTAGAATCAGATGCAAAACCCATTGATAATAAAGACTTTGACAGGATAAAGGATATGGATATAATCATATTGTTCAAAAATTGAACAATATGATCAACTACCTTAAAAATCATGGATGAACGAGAATTTGAATTAATTAACATTGTGGGGGCGAATTTAGCCATTAGCCAACGCGATATTTCCCGCCGTTTAAGTCTATCTTTGGGCATGACTAATATTCTTTTGCGCCGCATGATTGCCAAAGGCTATATCCGCATTACTCAGCTCAATCAACGTAAAGTCCAGTATCTATTGACCCCCAAAGGCTTTGCAGAAAAACTGCAGAAATCCATTAAGTACACTGTTAAAACGATCCATTCCATGGGATTGATTAAGGATTCTTTGCGTATTTTATTATTAGAGCTATATGGCGAGGGGATCAAAGATTTTTGGGTGTTAGGCCAATCCGATCTGACTTCATTAATTACCATTGTTGCCCACGAGATTCCTTTAAAAGATGCTCATTTTCATTTGGTGCAACAGATTCCTCATGGGGCAAAGGGCGTGATTTTAGTGTGTTTAGAAGATTTTCCAGAAAACAAGTATTCGATTAAGACCATCAACGTGATTCATGAACTTGCAAAAATGCAGAATGTATAGATTTAATTACAACCACAGAGGAGCCGTATGAATTTAAACTTATTAAACGACAAAACAATTTTAGTAACAGGGGCCACAGGATCTTTTGGGAAAAAATTTATACAAATAGTCCTTAAGAATTCTAAGCCCAAGCGGTTGGTGATTTTTAGCCGTGATGAATTAAAACAGTTCGAAATGGCTCAACAATTTAATCCGCATCAATACCCATGCTTGG
>CAZHGK010000022.1:0-2356 GCA_964532095.1 uncultured Planctomycetales bacterium
TGGACAACGTTCTTTCCTATATCAATATGGTTTTAGCATCAGGGCGTATTGGTAGAGTCGGTTGTGGTTATGGCACAATTACCGGACAAGGTAATGGTCAAGGTGGACGTGAGCAGGGGCATAAGTGCGATCAGCTTCCAGGGAACAGAGATATCACTAATCCTGAACACCGCAAATATGTTGCCGGAGTCTGGGGTATTGATGAGAAAGATATGCCAGGCAAGGGGCTTTCTGCCCAGGAAATTATGAATGAAATTCATGCAGGAAAAATCAAAGGATTGTTGAGTATTTGTTTTAATCCTGCTGTTAGTTTACCGGATTCTAAATTTACCGAGGAAGCATTACAGAAATTAGATTTTTATGTCAATATTGATTTCTTTTTAACGGAGACGGGACGATTTGCTGATATTGTTTTGCCTGGGTCTTTGCATGAAGAAGATGAAGGGACAGCAACAACAGCTGAGGGACGTGTCATTCGTCTTCAAGCATCGGTAACTCCTCCAGGAGAAGCGAAAATAGACTGGCATATTTTCCGTGAGCTTGCTAAACGTCTGGGCAAGGAGAAGTATTTTAATTACCAAAAGTCTGAAGATATTTTTAATGAGTTGAGGGTAGCTTCCCATGGAGGAACAGCAGATTATTTTGGTATAAGTTATGAAATGATCGAGAAAAATATGGGTGTTTTCTGGCCTTGCCCTGAAATTGGACATCCGGGAACTCCACGTTTATTTGAAGGAGGGAAATTTTACCTTCCAGATGGCAAGGCTCATTTCAATGCCGTTGAATATCGTCTTTCTGCAGACCTCATCAATGAGGAATATCCGATTTATTTAACGACAGGACGAGTTATTTTTCATTTTCTTTCTGGAGCTCAGACACGACGTATAGGATTCTTGACAGATCAATGTCCAGATCCTTATGTGGAAATTCATCCTCGTTTAGCGGAAAAGTATGAGATCCAAGAAGGTGATTGGGTTAAGATCACTTCTCGTCGTGGGAGCGCTCAATTTAAAGCCAAGGTTGTTAAAACGATTCGCCCAGACACTATTTTTGTGCCGTACCATTGGGCTGATGATAAGGCTATTAATCTGGTGACTCAGAGGGCTTTGGATCCGATTTCGAAAATCCCTGAATTCAAGATGAGCGCGGTTCGTATTGAAAAGGTAATGGAAGGATAAGGGGATACAAAATATGTCTCAGACTTTTCTTGAAGAGAATGATTTTTTTATAGATCCGCAGCGCTGTATTGGTTGCAAGGCTTGTGAAGCTGCTTGTGCAGAATGTGGCACTCATCGGGGCGTACCCATGATTCATTTGGACACCCTGGATCGTTATAACACGGTAAAAACTGGGCCAACAATATGCATGCACTGTGATGATCCAGCTTGTGCTTCTGTTTGTCCGGCAGATGCCATTAAACGTACTGAAGACGGGGTTGTTCAATCATCACAAAAGCCGCGTTGCATAGGATGTTCCAATTGTCAAATTGCTTGTCCCTTTGGGGTTCCTAAGGTATTTAAGCCACAGGCTCAGATGCTTAAGTGTGATATGTGTTATGACCGCACCTCCATTGGTTTAAAGCCTATGTGTGCTACTGTCTGTCCTTCCCAAGCATTATTTTTTGGTCCCAAATCTCAAATAGAGGCAATGCGTAAGAACAAAGCAAACAATGAATTTATATTCGGTAAACAAAAAATTACTACCAAGGTCTATCTCATGACGGATACATCAGATACACCGACTAATATGGATGTGGCTGATTTCATGAGTGTTTTACATTTAGATGAAGGAGATCCGTGGGTTGTATAAGCAAAAGGAAAAAATATGAATGAACCGATTCAAAAACGTTTAAAAAAGAAATTCGGTCAACTTCCAAAATGGTCGGAAGATTTTTCTATTGAAGCCGGTGAAGAGCGAGATGTTTCTCGTCGAGATTTTATTCGATTTTTGGGGTTAGTTTCTTTTGGGCTTTTCATGGGGACAACAGGTGTGTTCTTAAAATCTTTATTTTCCAAAGAATATTCCTCTACAGTTGGGGTTAAGATTGCAGAATTGAATACGATTGCGATAGGAGAATCAAGCACCTTTATGATTCCTGGAAAAAGAGAGCCGGGTATTATGGTGCGCTTAAGCCAAGATCATTATGTTGCTTATGGTCAAAAATGCACTCATTTACAATGTCCAGTTTTATGGAATAAAGAGGCAAAGAAATTAATATGCCCTTGTCATAATGGGGCTTTTGATGTGAAGGATGGGCATGTGTTGTATGGACCACCAGAACGTCCGTTACCTCAATTAGAGCTGGATATTAAAACTGATGGGATTTATTTTGTAGGTGTTAAGAATGGATAGTTAG
>CAZHGK010000022.1:2366-21460 GCA_964532095.1 uncultured Planctomycetales bacterium
TTGTTTACTATTGTCTTTGGCGGCAATATTTTTTCAAATCTGGATATTAGCAACTAGCTGGGAGTCTTTCTTCCAAGAGCATAATGAGCGATTAGTAGCGGGAGTAACTCTTAGTTTTATTGCTTTTAGTGTATGTGCATTAACAGCTTCTACTACGGGGATGAATTTTATGAAAGGCACAAACGAGGGACGTACAAACTCATACCATAAATATAATATATTCAAAAATGATTAAGCATTGAAGGGAATACTATGAATATTCGGATCAAAGGAACGGCAGATCAAGGAGGTATTTCAGCAACTATTGGATTCTTTATTGGGTTTGCTGCGGTGTCCTTGTTTGGTATAACAGCAGTTAAATTAAAAGATGTTTTGGGAGTTAGCCTTATGCAGATGGGCCTTTTGATTTCAGCTCCTGCTTTATCAGGAGCGTTATTACGCATTCCTTTTGCCGCTTGGGTGGATACGGTGGGAGGGAGAAAACCATTCTTGATACTGTTATGTTCGTCAATCTTAGGAATGGCGGGGCTTTACTATATGATTAGTCATTATTATCCGCATCATCTTAACGCTTCTCATTATCCTTGGTTAGTGTTTTTAGGAGTGTTAAGCGGGTGCGGTATTGCTACTTTCTCTGTTGGGATAGGCCAGGTGTCCTATTGGTTTCCCTTAGCTAGGCAAGGACGAGTGTTAGGGCTATATGCAGGTATAGCTAATTTAGCACCAGGCATATTTGCGTTGATTCTACCTTTTGCTTTGGAAGCTTTTGGACTTGCTGGGTGTTATTTAGCTTGGTTGATCTTTTTAGTTATTGGAACTTTTGTATATTTTTTGACCGGCTGTAACTCACCATATTTTCAATATCGCCAAGTAGGCATGAGTATTGAAGAGGCGAAGATCGCTGCCCAAAAAGTTGGTCAGGAGATTTTTCCAAAAGGGAATGTATTAGAAAGCTTAAGCATTTCTGCTCGTCGTTGGAAAACGTGGGTACTTGTTGCTTTGTATTTTACTTCTTTTGGTGGTTTTGTGGCATTGACAGCATGGTTTCCTACATACTGGAAGGCTTCATTTGGAGTTACTATTGTTGTGGCAGGAGCGTTGACAGCATTATATTCCATTAGCGCTTGTTGTTTTCGTGTTTTGGGTGGAATAGTCTCCGATCATTTCGGTGGAGAAAGAACATTAATAGTTTCATTTGTCATTATGTCAACAGGGGCTTTACTGATGACCCAGGCGAATATATTGTCCCTGGCCATTGTAGCAAGTCTTTTTTTAGCATTAGGTATGGGATTTGCCAATGCGGCGACTTTTAAGATTGTGCCTCAGGCAATTCCAGATGCTGTTGGCGGCGCCGCAGGTTGGATAGGTGGGTTAGGAACTTTAGGAGGATTCTTTATTCCTCCGTTATTAGGTGTTATTGTTGCTACCAAAGGACAGACAGGGTATGCACAAGGATTTTATATTCTTCTAGGATTATCAATTATATCTCTAATTCTGTCTTTTATTTTGATTAAATCTTATAGGAAATAGAATTATGTCTCAAGCAAGAGTCATATCAATAAATATTTCTTCTGGGGGAATTCCCAAGCTGCCTAGATCGAATGTTCGTGTTAATACAGGCGGACTGGAAGGCGATGGGCATAATCATGCAAAGCACAACACTCCTATTCAAGCTGTTTGTATTCAAGACGTAGAGAAATTAGAAGAATTAAGTCAGAATGAATATTCTTTGACTCCCGGACAAGCTGGGGAAAATCTGACGGTTAAGAATCTTCATGTGAATAGACTGCATTTAGGAACTATTCTAGAATTCTCTGGAGGAGTTGTGATGGAGATTTCGAAAGTAAGAAAACCATGTTATGTCATGGATGCGATACATTCACGTCTAAAGGAAGATGCTGTTGGTAGGCATGGAATGTATGCCAAAGTTTTAAAAGAAGGTACATTAGTAGTTGGTGAAGAAATAAAAGTAATAAATCCTGCTATTCCAACAGATTTCCCCTTCTAATTATGTCAATCGTTGATCAGTTTCAAAGACCATTACACGACTTGCGCATTTCTGTTATTGATCGCTGTAATTTTCGCTGTCCTTACTGTATGCCTGATGAGAAGTTTAACCATTCCTATCAATTCTTGGAGAAAGAACAATGGTTAAGCTTTGATGAGATTCAGAGGATCGTTAGAATATTTGTTGCCTTAGGCGTACAAAAGATCAGATTAACAGGAGGTGAGCCACTTTTAAGGCCTAATATCGATCAGCTGATTGAGAAATTATCAACAATCAATGGCATCAAAGACTTTGCTCTGACGACCAATGGATCGCTGCTAGCTAATTATGCAGCCAAACTTAAAAAAGCGGGACTTAAACGTTTGACCGTTAGTCTTGATTCACTTGATCCTTTAGTATTTAGAACTTTAAGCGGGTTTAGAGGGGATGTTAGTCAGGTTCTTTCTGGTATTCAAGCAGCTAAATCTGCAGGTTTTGAATCGATCAAGATTAATGCAGTTATTCAGCGTAATATTAATGATTCTACGATCATAGATTTAGTTAGGTTTGCTCGTAGGGAAAATCATAATCTTCGTTTTATTGAATACATGGATGTGGGAAACCAAAATCATTGGGATTTAGCCCAGGTAGTTCCTTCTCAAGAGATCATTGAAAGAATTAATGAAGTGTATCCCTTACAAGTTATAGGAGGAACTGAAGATGGGGAAACTTCAGAAAGATTTCGTTTTATTGATGGCAATGGAGAAATAGGCTTTATTTCCTCTGTAAGTCATCCTTTTTGCGGCACGTGTAATCGCCTTCGCTTATCAGCTGAGGGTAAGATGTACACCTGTCTTTTTGCGACTGAGGGAACAGACTTACGAACTCAGATTAGAAATGGGACTAACGATGAATCTTTAAAAGAGTTTGTTAAGGCAGTATGGCAAAAGCGTCAAGATCGTTATTCTGAGCTACGTCCACAAATGAATCAAAAGATATTTCCTACACACAAGATTGAAATGTATCAAATTGGTGGATAGCCAATGTAGTCAGAAATCCTACCCTCTGTTTATTTAAAATGACGTAGTACTACGTACCTTCCTGCGTGGTTTGTCTTATTTACCTTCTTTATATTCTTAGGCATACTAATTCGTAATATTTAGAAAAGAGGCTTTCTTATGTAAAGCCTAATTTCTTACTAAGCGGAGGTTATTTTATGCATAAGGATCATTATTATGGTTTTATCGTTCAAAAGTATCAAATTTGGTTATTAGCTATCTTGCTTGTAAGTCTTAGCTTTTGTTTTTGGAGTGTCTGTTCTCATGCTTCTGATCAAGAAGATCACATTAAAACATCCAAAGCAATTATTCATGCGCCTAAGTTTAAAGAAAATGCAATTCTTACGTATGCACCCGAAGTTCCTCCCCCAATTACTCGTCATCAACCTGCCTTGGTTACTGTACATTTGAGCTCCAGCCGGGTAGTGATGAAGGTTAAAGGTGATAAAGAATACGAATATTGGACATTTAATGACCATGTACCAGGACCATTTATCCGCGTGCGCGTGGGGGATACCCTAGAAATTCAGCATGACGGCAGCGATAATATGGGTATGCCACACAATATTGATTTACATGCGGTGTCTGGACCAGGCGGTGGTGCACCAGTGACTACGGTTGTCAAGGGAGAGCGCCGAGTAGCTTGGTTTAAGATGCTGCATCCGGGATTATACGTGTATCATTGCGCCGCACCACCAGTCATGGACCATATTGCCAACGGCATGTATGGACTTATTTTGGTTGAGCCTGAGAATGGATTACCCAAAGTGGATCGTGAGTTTTATATTTTGCAAAGTGAGATTTATGCGCGACAAGCAGATGGCAGTGCAACTAAAGTTGCTGCTCCTGAACACCAAATGGTCATGGACGAAGGTAAGGAGGAAAATAAACAGGTGAATAAAGAGGACAATATCTGGGGAGATGAAGTTGCTGATAAACCAGAATCAAATAAGTTGATATTTTCGCATCAAGATGGTTTGGATGAACATCCCATGTTCGTAGTCTTTAATGGCCGCGTTGGTTCATTGATGAACGATGGTGTATTGAAAGCAAAAGTGGGAGATAAGGTGAGAATTTTCTTTGGCAATGCCGGGCCCAATTTAATCAGTTCTTTCCATGTGATAGGAACAATTTTTGAGAATGTTTACCGGGAAGGAGATTTAGTCAGTACGCCGGGTCATTCTATTCAGACAACCCTTGTCCCTGCGGGTGGTGCAACCGTTGTAGAGTTCAAATTGGAAGTGCCAGGAAATTATACCTTGGTAGATCATGCTATATTCCGCGTTGAGAAAGGAGCTACCGGTTTTATTAAGGCAGAGGGTAATCCCAATTATGATATATATAGTTCTGATCAGGACCCAGTTTTATGCCCTGGTTGTTTAATACACCCTTAAAAAAAGGAGAAATATTATGGATAAGTTTAACGTGAGCAATTTTTTTACACATGATCATGATGAGCTAGATGGTAATTTTGAGAAGTTTCAAGAACACAAACGGACTAATTATCCGTTGGCTAAAGAATACTTTAAGCGGTTTAAGTTTGGTCTTCAAAGGCATATTGTGTGGGAAGAAGAGTTCCTTTTTCCTTTATTCGAACAAGTGACAGGTATTATTAACGGGCCGACACAGGTGATGCGTCAAGAACACAGGCAAATTGAAGCAGCTTTGGAGGCGGTTCACAAAAAAGTACAAAAAGCAGATCCTGATAGTAATGTTCAGGAGCAGGGGCTTTTAAGTGTTCTCAAAACACATAATGATAAAGAAGAATATGTGATATACCCTGCCATTGACCAAGCGGCTTCCAAGGATCAGCTTCAAACGCTACGGACAAAGATGGATGCCTTACCGCCGGAACGTTATAAAGTTTGTTGTAATCAGCATGTGCATTTCTAATTAGGAGAGCATTATGAATAAAAATGCGAAAGCGTTCGCGGCCATTTGCCGCGAACCGTATCGCTTATTTTTTCCTTTGGGCATTGTTGCCGGCACTATCGGTATTGTTCAATGGGTTTTATATGCTATTGGCCTATCTTCTTCTTATTCTGGCTTTCTGCATTCGTCCATTCAGACGATGGTATATATGAATTGTTTTATCACTGGCTTTTTAATGACTTCCATGCCTCGTTTTACACAAACTTATACTGCCCGTTGGTGGGAAATTCTCACACCGTTGCTATTATTTGTTGGCATGGGGATTTCTTTGGCTTTGCAGGAGTGGGTGTTGGCAGAAGGTCTCCTTTTGGGATGGTATGCTTTCTTGATGTATTTTGCTTTAAGCCGTGTGATGGGCCGTCCTCCATCAGCTTCCAGAGGAAACCCTCCTGTAGAATTAATTTGGGTTCCTATTGCGCTGCTGCATGGAATTATAGGAACCTTGATTTTAATCTTTGGTCAAACAAAGATTTTGCCTGTGTGGGCTCTCAAAGTGGGCAAGCCTATGATGGACCAAGGATTTTTGGTATGTCTGGTGATGGGAGTCGGCGGATTCTTGATCCCGCGCTTAATGGGGATCGTGAAGAAGGATGATCCGGTAAAGGGAAAAGTACAATATTACTTAATGTGCGCAGTTTTGTTTTTTGCGAGCTTTTTTGTTGAAGGGCTAAGTTATCCTGCTATCGGTTATGGTTTACGCGCAGCAGCAGTAACGGCGGTATTCCTAAAGACCAATATGTTGACCAATCTTCCCCAAGGCAGTGGATTTTATGTATGGATGGCTTGGGTGTCTGTACGGATGGTAGCGTCCGGTTTTTGGGGAGCTGCATTGTTTAATAATTATCAGACGTTGATGCTGCACATTACGTTTATTGGAGGATTTTCATTAATGATTTTTGCTATTGCTTCTATGGTGATCATGTCCCATGCCGGTGAAGGGGAACGTTTAAACTCCGGCGTATGGATTATCCCTCTTGTAGCGGTCGGGATTATATTGAGTCTGATTGGACGTTTATTAATAGGCTTTTTTCCTGATTTATATTTTCAATGTTTAGGGTGGGCTTCAGGTATTTGGATTGTATTCGCCTGGATTTGGTTGATTTATATGCTGCCACGGATTTTTACGGTGCCCGATGAAGATGAGTTTGCCAAGCTCCATGAGCAGGCAAAAGTAAGGAATAATTTAAAATAACGGAGGGAGAGAGATGCGCTACAAGAAAATAGGAGGAGTTTTTTTAATTCTCATTTTATTTTCAAATTCAGCCCAAGCAGGGGATTTTTTAAACCAGCATCTTCCTGAGTATTTAAAAGCAGATATCGAATTTCGATATCGCATGGAGTATAAGAATAATTTTGATTTTGACAAAGGTAAAGATGATGCTGATGCGTATAACCTTTACCGCACTAGGGTCAATTTGGCGTATATACCAATCAAACAAGCAACCCTTTTTATCCAAGGACAAGATGCTAGAGTTAGCAATTTAAGTACAGGTACAAAAAGTAACTATGAAAATTTATGGGACATCCGTCAGCTTTATGCCAAGTATGAAGATAAGGTTTTGATTGAAGCAATTGGTTTAAATAGAATAGCGCTGCAAGGAGGTCGTCAAGAATTTGTCTACGGAGCTGAACGTCTCATTGGAGCTTTTAACTGGTCAAACGTGGCACAAACTTTTGACGGTGGCAGGGCACAGTTTTATTTCGCTCCATATAATTTACAATTAGACATTTTTTCTGGGGATAAAACTGGTTTTAGAAGCCCTCAAGATACAAAGGCTAATGATTTATTTGGTGCCTCCACGAGAGACAGAGTCTATGCGTATTATGCTACGGCCAAGGCTTTCCATGAGACAATTATTTAAAATTACTTAATTCATCGAGAGACTTGGAAGAATATTTCTTTTGGTCCAAATGGATCTGGAGAAGTGGATGATTATACTTTTGGTGGACGTCTCAAAAACAAATTACCTTATGACTTTGATTATGAAGTCGAAGCAGCTGGTCAATGGGGAGAGTTTAATAAAAAGGCAGTAAGAGCTGGAATGGCAGTTGGAATTCTGGGGTATACATTCAATGTTCCATGGCAACCTAGGGCAGCGTTTGAATTTGATTATGCTTCAGGAGGAAAATCTAATAATAAGGTGCTGAAAACTTTCGACAATCTTTATCCTACCAATCATCCTTATTATGGCTATATGGATCTTATTAGCCTACAAAATCTTAATGATTATCGTTACCAAATTAGTATCAAACCCACTAAGAAATTAAAATTACAATCAGATTTTCACATTATCTATTTGGATACTCCCAAAGACTCCTTCTATTCTGCTGCTCGAACCGTAACACGTACTACCTCTGCTGGAAGTTCAGGATTGAGTTCTCATGTGGGTAATGAGGTGGACTTTTCAGGCGATTATAAATTAAATAAGTATGTGAGCCTTCAGGCAGGATATTCTCATCTTTTTGCAGGAGATTATCTCAAGAGTACAGGGGGCAATAATGATGCAGATTTCATTTATTTTCAAACGACAATCACTTTATAAACTTAATGAAAGTATTTAAGGAAGATGACATGAAGATAAAGACACAGGACCTTAAGAATTTATTGAACTTGGAAGATAAAGATCTTGACGATCTTTCTGTTGACCAGTTACGCCTTCTATTGGGAGTATCTCATTATTGGTCACGTTTATTACAAAGGTCAATTAATCGCCGTTCAGATGATTTTTCTGTTGGCAAGAAGGTTTGATTAATTCAATCATTGGTTGAGAATTATATTATCGAAGACTTTTATGAAAGGAATAAGAAATGACGCCATTAGAGATGAATATGACTAGAGAAAGAGTTACGCTTGACAGTAAACGTGTAATTAATAATAGCAAGACAGCTGATTGCAATCAATTGGTTCCTATTAAATACAGGTGGGCATGGAATTATTATCTTGATGCTTGTGCCAATACCTGGATGCCAACGGAAGTTTCAATGCAAAAAGATATCGAGCAGTGGAAAAATCCAACATCCTTTACTGATGATGAAAGGCATGTCATTAAACGAGTATTGGGGTTCTTTGCAACTGCGGAATCATTAGTAGGAAATAATCTTGTTTTGGCAGTTTACCGTTGTGTAGACAACCCTGAATGCCGGCAATATCTATTACGTCAGGCGTTTGAAGAAGCTATTCACATTCACACGTTCCAATACATAGTTCAGTCTCTTTCTTTGGATGAAGGGGAAATGTTTAATATGTATCGAGAAGTTGAAACAATTTACAACAAAGACGAATATGCCATGAGCTGTACTAATAGTGTACTTGATCCAAATCTTGATACAAAGACCAAAGAGGGCCTTCAAACTTTATTGAAGAATATGGTAGGGCTGTACGTTATTACTGAGGGAATCTTCTTTTATGGAGGATTTGTGACCATATTGTCTTTCGGTCGACAGAATCGTCTTCCAGGGGTATGTGAACAAATCCAGTATATATTAAGGGATGAAAGTATTCATATGAATTTCGGCATTGATTTAATTAATGCCATTCGGGAAGAAAATCCCTGGGCTTGGGATCAGAAATTTGAGGCAGAAATTATTGAATTTATCAAAAATGCAGTTGAATTGGAGATTCAATATTGTACGGAGTGTTTGCCTAATGGCGTATTGGGCATGAATATGAAACTATTGAGAGAATATATTCAATACTTAGCTGATCGTCGTTTTGGAAGATTGCGTTTGCCGGAATTTTATAAATCGAGTAATCCTTTTCCATGGATGAGTGAAGTGATTGATTTAAAAAAAGAAAAGAATTTCTTTGAAACAAGGGTTACTGAATATCAGGCTGGTGGGGCTTTGGAGTGGTAGGAGTTGTGGAAGGTTTAAAGATTCCTAATAGAGTATGAAGGCGCCATCTTATAAAAATGGAGAATCATGATTATGGAACTAGATAAGAGATGTAAAGATGTACTTGAGAAAACTGAATGGATTGCTATTTCAACTTTTTCTGGGACAGAGCCACATATAGTCGCTGCCTGGGGGCACAGATTACGTGAAATCGGCATCCAGGGGGACGGAATGATTGTTCTTCCAGCTGGAAAATATATTCAAACAGAGAATAATCTAAAGAAAGATTCTCGAATCCAAATGTTGATCGTATCCGGTGAAGTGGAACGATCAGATGGTCAGAAAGGACAAGGGTATAGGATTTCAGGCAGGGGTGAGATTCAAACAAAAGGAGCTATGGCTGAACTGGTCAAAGATAAATACCCTTGGGCAAGGGGTGCGTTGGTAGCGAAGATCGAAAATGTGGAAGCACTTATTTCCTGATTATTGATTCTCAACGTGCTACTACGTATGTTTTTACGTAGTTATGCGCATATACGAAGTATTTCTCTTATTTTATAATACTACATTATGTAGTATGGTTTCTTCTTTACTAGCCAATATATAGTTGTTTTGATCAGGAAGGAATTGTATGAGAGTTTTATTTATTACTCCGCCTATCGGCGCCTGGGCTACTCATGGAAAACATAAAGCTCCCAATCAATATTATGCGCAATTAGCTGCTTACGTGCGTCAACAGCAATTGGCAGATGTGGAAGTATTAGATTGTCGTGCTTTAGACTTAGATTATCCTTCCATGATGAAGAAGGTTAAGAATATTAATCCTGATGTCGTTGTGATGGGCGATCTGCTGCATTCAACGGGAGGATTAGCGGTGATTTGGCATTTTAATGAAACCGCACGTTTAATCAAAGAAAGATTACCGGGCACAACAATTGTTGTTGGGGGATTGTGGTATTCTTCGTACGCGCATGAGACCATGGAAGAAAATATCCAAATTGATTTTATTTTAGTAGGCGAGGCTGAATTAACGTTGGAGGATTTATTAAGATCACTAAAGCAGGAAAGAGGCGATTGGCAGAATATTGCAGGGTTAGCTTCCCGTGATAGTCATGGCCGGGTCGTTATGGGACCTCATCGGGGGTTGATTCCTGATTTAAATATCTTACCGATGCCAGCTTATGATTTATTTCCTATGGATAAATATGTCGGGCATACCTATTGGAAACCATTCGCGGAATTAATGACTTCACGTGGCTGTCCAGGCGGATGCCATTTTTGTTATGAATGGAGTTTGTACGATCCTCGTTCTTCAACCCAGGATTTTACTTCGTGGCGTGGCCTTTCAGCCAAACGGATTAATGATGAGCTAGATCTCTTGCATAAGACGTATGGGATTAAGGTTATTGTATTTCAGGATGATGCTTTTAATGTGGATTCCAATGTTGTTAAGGAATTCTGTGAAGAAAAAATACGTCGAGGGAATCCTATTCAATGGGTATGTTTGGGCCGGGCTGATGATTGGAGTAAGCAAAAATATTTGGTACCTTTGATGGCAAAAGCGGGATTATTCATGGGGCTCGTTGGCGTCGAAGTCGCATCAGACCGTGAACTTACCCGGATTGGTAAGGGAGTAACCTTAGAGCAAATCAAAGATACCGTAGATATATTACGTGCTAACAATGTGGCTACCGTTGGCACGGTTCTTATTGGTTTAGAAGATGATGATGAAGCAAAGATTAAGGAACGCCTGCGTGTAGCTGAAGAAATTGACCCTGATATTCTGGCATTGGATTATGTGACGCCGGTGCCAGGTTCGCCTATTTGGCGGAAGTCTCTTAAAAATGGCTTCTTTGATCCTAAGAAAATTAATTTAAAAGAATGGGATTTTCAACATCCGGTGATTCCTACTAAATATTTATCTATTGAAGATGTGGGAAGGCTGGGCGCATGGTGTATGCGCGAGTTCTATTCGAGGCCGGAGCGTATTCATCGCATTATGGAAAGCAACTATGATTTATTGGTGAAATTATGTGTGAAGGATTTTATGAGTAACATTAACAAGTTTGAAACAGCCTCTAAAAAGGAAAAATTATACGTATGATAAGTTCCTTTCGATATATTTATGGTCCCGTTTATTCGTGGCGTCTTGGCCGTTCTTTGGGAGTTGATCCACTCTCAGAGAGTGCAAAGGTATGCAACATGAACTGCATTTATTGCCAATTAGGAAAAACAGCAGCGATTACCAATGAACGTAAAGAATATCTATCCGTTCAAGAGGTGGTTGATGAGATAAAAAGTATTCCTTTGCATTTTGTTGATTATATTACGTTCTCGGGGCGTGGAGAACCAACATTAGCTCAGAATCTAGGAGAGATGATTAGTGATGTTAAAGCCATACGCCATGAGAAAATAGCAGTAATTACCAACGGACTCCTGCTTGAAGTTAAGGATGTTCGCGATGATTTAATGCTTGCTGATTTTGTATTGGTTAAACTGGATGCAGGCAATCAGAGTGGTTTTGAGACAATTGACAAAACAGAAATGGATTTTAATTCCGTGATAGAAGGTATTATTGAATTTCGTCGCTCTTACTACGGCAAAATGGCCTTGCAGATTATGGTCATGGAGCAGAATATCAATCAGATGCAGGCCATTGCTCAATTGGCCCGATCAATTGCGCCGGACGAAGTTCAATTAAACACCCCCTTAAGACCATCAGGGGTTATGCCTATTGGACCCAATCAGATGGAAAGGGTTAAACGATTTTTTGAAGATATGAATGTTGTGACTGTCTTTGATGCGCCAGCCAAGGCGTATGCACCCATCGATGAGCCTGCAACCGTTAGTCGGCATGGTAATTTTCGTAAAACACGTTCTTATATTTAATATTAATCATAGGGAGGGGATATGACTATCGCATTGTTTACCCAAATTATTAAACGTAATGGTAGAAAAGAGATTTTTCAGCCTCAGAAAATAGCTAATGCTATCGGTAAAGCAGGTGAAGCAACTGGTGAATTTGGGGAAGAAGTTGCAAAGGCTTTGACAGTACGTGTTGTGAATATTACCCAGCAGATGTTTGCTCAGGAAGTTCCAACGGTGGAAGCCATTCAAGATATTGTTGAAGATGTCCTTCTTTCTTCAGTTTATCGTAAAACGACCAAGGCCTATATTCTTTACCGTCAAAAGCATGCGGAAATTAGGGAAATTGCTTCTAAATTTAATACGGATTTGATTGATCAATATCTTAATCAAAATGATTGGCGCGTCAATGAAAACAGCAATATGGCCTATTCGTTGCAGGGCTTAAATCACTACATCTCCTCAGAGGTCAGTAAGCTTTATTGGCTGAATCGTATTTATCCTGCCCCAATCAAGGCAGCACATCAAAATGGTGATTTTCATATTCATGACCTGGGACTTTTAAGTGTTTATTGTGTGGGTTGGGATTTGCAGGACTTATTGACTGTCGGTTTTAAAGGTGTTTCAGGAAAGATGGAAAGTAAGCCGCCCAAACATTTACGCAGTGCGTTAGGTCAGATCGTAAATTTCTTTTATACATTGCAAGGCGAAGCTGCTGGCGCACAGGCATTTTCTAATTTTGATACATTATTGGCCCCATTTATAAGATATGACGGATTGACATATGAAGAAGTCAGGCAGGCTTTGCAGGAATTTGTTTTTAACATCAATGTTCCCACTCGTGTCGGTTTTCAAACACCTTTTACCAATATTACCATGGATTTGACTGTCCCATCGTATTACGCAAACCAAGGGGTGGTTATCGGCGGAGAAGTACAGAAAGAAATTTATAGTGAATTTCAAAAAGAACTCGATATGTTCAACAAAGCTTTTTTGGAAGTAATGCTTGCCGGTGATGCCAAGGGGCGTGTATTTACGTTTCCTATTCCGACCTACAACATGACCAAAGATTTCGACTGGGATAACCCCAATTTGGAATTATTATGGCAAATGACTGCCAAGTACGGTATCCCTTATTTTTCTAATTTTATCAATTCCGATATGAATCCTGAAGACGCGCGCAGCATGTGCTGCCGCTTGCGGCTGGATAATCGAGAACTGCGAAGCCGCGGCGGAGGATTATTCGGCGCCTCACCATTAACTGGTTCCATTGGCGTAGTCACCATTAATCTCCCTCGAATTGGACATACGTCCCAGGATGAAAAAGACTTCTTTTCCAAACTTGAAAAACAAATGGTTATGGCTAAAGAAAGTCTAGAGATAAAGCGAAAGATTCTCGAGAAATTCACCGATGAGAATTTATATCCCTATATCAAGTTTTATTTGCGTAATATTAAAGAACGGTTTGATCAGTATTGGAAGAATCATTTCTCGACAATAGGGCTTTTAGGGATGAACGAGGCTTGTGTTAATTTATTAGGAAAGAATATAGCTTCGCCAGAAGGTAAGGCTTTTACTGTGAAAGTATTGGAATTCATGCGCGGCAAATTACTCGATTTTCAGCAAGAGACCGGTAGTATGTATAATCTTGAGGCGACACCAGCGGAAGGGACATCCTATAGTTTGGCTAAGTTGGATAAAGGTATGTTTCCCGATATTGTGTGTGCCAATGAAGAGGAATATCATCAAGGGCACGAACCTTTTTATTCTAATTCCACACATTTACCGGTGCAATATACAGACGATATTTTTGAAGCATTGGATCATCAAGACGATCTACAAACGCTTTATACCGGGGGAACCGTGCTGCATGGATTTGTCGGGGAGCGCATTAATGATGCGCAGGGTCTAAAGCAGTTGGTAAAAACTATTTGTTACCAATACCGTTTACCATACTTTACTATCACGCCGACATTTAGTGTTTGCCCGGGCTGCGGTTATTTGCCAGGGGAGCATTTTCAATGTGAACGTTGCAATAGTGAATGCGAAGTATATTCACGTGTTGTTGGATATTTACGTCCGGTTAAACAATGGAACAAAGGAAAAAAAGAGGAGTTTAACGAACGAAAAACATATCATTTATGCGCATAGGCGGATTTCAAAGATTCTCTTTGATTGATTATCCTGGGAAGATGGCAGCCACTGTCTTTATGCAGGGTTGCAATTTTCGCTGCGGGTATTGTCATAATCCTCAGCTGGTTTGTCCGGAGCAATTTCAAGTGCCGGTTGAGGAGGCAGTTGTCTTGGAATTTTTGCAGTCCAGGCAGGGGAAACTACAGGGAGTTGTAGTCACCGGTGGTGAACCAACCATACAGAAGGGATTATTAGATTTTTTAGTTAAATTGAAATCCATGAAATATGCGATAAAATTGGATACCAATGGCAGTCACCCGGAAATTTTGGCTTCCATTATTGAATTGGGATTGGCTGATTTTATCGCGATGGATATTAAAACATCCTTGAAAAATTATGAACAAGCCATCGGTCTGAAACCAGACATTACACGGATCCAAGCTAGTATTGATTTAATTATCAAAAGCGGTTTACGCCATCAGTTTCGTACGACATTGGTTAGGACCAATTGTTCTGAGGACGATTTAAAAGACATTCAGAAACTTATAGGCGACTCACGGAATTATGTGCTTCAATCTTTTGTTCCTTTGTCTACAATCATTGACCGGAAATTATTGACTCAAAAGCAATATACTCAAGAAGAGATTCGTAATTTTCAAAGAGGTGCATGATATTTAATGCTTTATGACTTTTTGCAGCAATGTTATAATCCCCCACAAAAAGGATCATATGGGGATTATGCGAGATCAAAATACTTTGGAGAAAACACTTAAAGAGTTGGCAGATATCAAGTTTGCCTTGGATGCTTCATCGATTGTAGCTATTACCGATCAGAAAGGTAAGATTATTTACGTTAATGATAAGTTTTGTCAGATTTCGAAATATACGCGGGAAGAACTCTTAGGTCAGGATCACCGCGTCATTAATTCTGGTTATCATCCTAAAGAATTTATTAAAGTTTTATGGCGTACTATCGCTCAGGGTAAGGTTTGGAGAGGAGAAATCCGAAATAAGGCTAAAGATGGGACATTTTATTGGGTGGATACAACTATTGTGCCGTTTCTAAATGAACATGGGAAACCTTATCAATATGTTTCCATTCGTAATGAAATCACCCAAAGAAAAAAGATGGAAGAGCAAATCAATGCCCTGCCCCAGAGGATCATCCAGGCCCAGGAACAGGAATGTAATCGCATTGCCCGGGACATTCATGATGATTTGGGACAGTCATTGGCTACATTAAAAATGTACATCCAGTCTGCATGGCTGGTGGAATCCCGAAAAGGGAACGCGAGTGGTCCTCAGCAGAAAAAGATTATTGAATACCTAAATACAATCATCGAGAAATCCCGGTCTCTGGCAATGCGTTTGAGGCCATCCACACTTGAGGTCTTAGGATTAACGACGGCACTGAAAATGATGTTCGGTGAAATCAACCAGAACAATAAGTTGAAAATAAGTTTTCGCCATGGAACTCTGGATGGGCTTCATTTTAAAGCAGAGGCGATTAATGTATTTAGGATTATACAGGAGGCAATCGCCAATGTTCTTAAGCATGCTAAGGCTAACCGTGTTCGAGTCAGCGTGAGTCAATCTAAAGGAAGTCTTAAAATCTCCATCCATGATAATGGGGTAGGGTTTGCACGTAATGGCAAATCTGCCGGTTTAGGATTAGCCACTATGCAGGAAAGAGCAAAATTATTGGGTGGAACTGTTGAAATTAATTCTAAACTAAGTCAGGGTACAACTATTCTTGTAGATATCCCTGTGGTTAATGAGGGTATATGAGTACTATTAGGATTATTCTTGCGGATGATCATGAAATGTTCCGGGTCGGCCTTAAAGGGCTTCTGGAAAAAGAACGTGATTTTAAAATCGTTGGACAGGCCGAGGACGGCGAGGAGTTACTAAAGAAATTGTCGTTGATGCGAGCTGATTGTGTTGTTATTGATCTTTCTATGCCCAATATGGATGGACTGACTACCCTTAAAGAGATCCGTAAGAATTTTCCTAGAATGAAATCTTTGGTTTTAACTATGCAAAAAGATGTTGAACATTTCAAACATGCCATGGCTGCCGGTGCTTGCGGGTATATCCTTAAAGACAGTGCATTTGACCAATTGGTGATGGCCATTAAGGTCATCATAAAGGGTAAGAATTTCATATCTCCTGCTATTTCCAACATGATTACAGAGCAATATGTGCGTTCCATAGAAGAGACTGACGCTCCTTCCCTGGAAATTTTGACTCAGCGTGAAAGGCAGGTCCTACGCCTCATTGCCCAAGGACAAGCCAATAAAGACATCGCTTCCAGATTGAAAATTAGCATCCGGACCGTCGAAACCCACCGCAGTCGTCTCATCCACAAACTTGGTATCAAGACCGCCGCCGGCTTAGTTAAATATGCCATTGCCAAAGGGTTAAGTTAAGTAAAAATACGTAGCTTCCTACGCATTTCTCCGCATTTATCTTTCCCCTTTTAGAGTTTATACTCTCATTTGATGGCCTCATCAGTTGAAAAAGTAGCCGTTATTTTTTTACATCCAACATGCAATATGACTTGTAATTTTTGCATTACGGAGGATGGCTTTAATGTCATTTCGTTTTCTCAAGCCGAGGAGTTGTTAGGAACGATCAAAAAGGAAGGGTTTAAAAATGTTGTTTTTGGTGGTGGAGAACCGTTCATATGGCCGGAAAATTTGATTGCTTTAACCAAGAAAGCAAAAGACGAAGGTTTCTTTGTGCAAGTGGGTACAAACGCAATCGCACTACCTGAGAATTTTGAGTTTATTCCTACCGTTGACCGTTATGTATTGCCGCTTGAGTCTGCTGGCGCTGATATCCACAATAGTATGAGATTTTATAAACATAAGCACCATCAGATCATTCTCCACAGCCTTCGAAAATTAAAAGCAGCACATAAAAGTGTCACTGTATCCACAATTGTGACAAGGATGAACTATCAAGGACTTAAAGAACTTGCCTATTTTCTTACCCAACTTAACAGTCCTGAAAGATTTATTCATGCCTGGCATCTGTATATGTTTCTTCCTCAGGGAAGGGGTGGGAGTATCAATGCCTCAGCTCTTTCAATCAATGAAAATATTTATGAGAGAGTCGTTGATGAAGTAAAACAATTAGACTGCTCCTTTTCTGTGTATAAACGCAGGGACATGTATTCTTCCAAAACAGTGGATTTTTTTTGGGTACAGGATGGACAAATCCGCAGAGGAAGTGAAGAATCTTTACGTATTTGTACGTAGGCGTGTAAGTGTTTTATCTTATTTCTGTAAGTAGAAACGTCATATATAGTTTTAATATGGAACCTGATGCTAAAACAACCATGGAGAATTTGATCAAAGAAATACGGGAAAAAATACCCTTTAAGATGTCCTTTGATGGATTTTGCGAAGGACGGTGTGACGTGTGTTCTGAAAAACTGATTGAATTCTTGGATATAGAAGTTTCTCATTGGGAATCCCGGATAAAACATAATGTTTTTCCAAATGAAGTTGATGTGGAAAATTTAGCTAAAGATTATAAGAAAATTCATGCCATATTGGGAAAGGAAGGTATTGCAAAGTGACCACAGAGGATCTTTATGAACGTCTTCAGCATATAAAGATAGGAGGAACAGCTTGTCATTATTCTTACCGAAAGTGTGAGGAATTTATACCTCTTATTAATGAAATTAATTATCTTAAGAAAGAAAAAAATGCGGTCATCTTAGTTCATTCATATATTAGTCCCGAGATTATTTATGGAGTGGGTGATTTTATCGGTGATTCGTATGAATTAAGCAAGAAAGCGATGAGCAGTGAGGCTTCCCTTATTATTTTTGTAGCCGTCAGATTTATGGCGGAAACAGCAAAAATACTTAATCCACATAAAGACGTTCTTTTGCCAAATTCACAGGCAGGATGTTCGCTGGCTGAATCAGTTTCTTCAAGAGAAGTTAGAGAGTTGCGCAAACGCTATCCTGATCATAGTTTTGTATGTTATATCAACACGACAGCCAAAGTTAAAGCTGAATGCGATGTCTGTGTGACTTCTTCTAACGCCTGCGATGTGATTAGTCATATGCCCAATAATAAGATTTATTTCCTGCCAGACCGGTTAATGGGAAGAAACATTCAATTAGAACTTGAACGAAGAGGCATTAAGAAAGAGGTTCTTTTTTATGGCGGGGATTGTTATGTTCATCGGGACTTTAACGAGGAGCTAATACACAAGGTTCGCTTAGAAGCTCCTGACGCTAAAATCTTGAGCCATCCGGAATGTAATCCATCCATCTGTCAGAAATCAGATTTTGTAGGTAGCACTTCCCAAATGATCAACTATATCAACCATAGTCAAACACAGGCCTTCATGTTGCTTTCGGAGTGCGGGTTAGGTAATCGTGTGCAGGTGGAATTTCCTGATAAAGAAATTATTGGGGCATGTGCTTTATGTCGGTATATGAAATCGAATCGGTTGGAAGATATTTTACGTGTATTAAAAAGTCCCAGATCGGAAGACTTCATTCATGTGCCACCGGATGTGCAGAAGAAAGCTTCACAGGTTCTGGAGAAAATGATCGTATATGTTGATACCACGAATTCTTATCGTTGAAGATCATAAAGATTTCCGTCAGGCAGTGCGCCGTTTTTTGGAATTAAATAAGGTTAAGGCGCAGATGATGGAAGCTTGCTCTGGGGAGGAAGGGGTCTTGATTGCCCGAAGGAAAAACCCTAAGGTAGTCATCATGGATTTTTCTTTGGGAGGAATAAATGGAATAGAGGCTGCTCAACAAATTAAAATGCATGACCCTAAATGCAGTATTATTATGTTAACAATGTTTGACCCTAAAGAAATTGTTTTTGTCAAACGCAACAGATGTATTAAAGCCTTTATTGGAAAGAGTGAGCTTTATGATCAATTGATCCCGGCCATCGATAAAGTTTTACATAATTAATATGATTTCAAAAGGAGAAAAGGCGATGAAAATAAAACAAAGTAGAAAGAATGCTCACAAGGAGAAAATAACTTTGTTGGAACAAAACAAGATGGATTCTGATTATATTGAGAAAGTACGAAAGAAGGCCTATGAACTTTATGAGAAAAGAGGTTGTCAATTTGGGCAGGAGCAGAATGATTGGTTTGAAGTGGAGATGATTTTGCAACCTAGTGTAAAGATTGATAATAATTCAGAGATTATTTCTTAATAAATTCCCAAGTTCTTTTTTCGCTTTTATTTATAATGCTTTAGGAGTGCTGATTGCTGCTGGAATTCCTTATCCATTCTG
>CAZHGK010000023.1:0-21383 GCA_964532095.1 uncultured Planctomycetales bacterium
GCATGTGGTGGGGGTAGTTCGGCCTTCAAGAACTTGCCCCAAACCCCATCTCCTATAACCAACAATCGTTACTCAACAGTCACAGATTTAGCAAGATTTCGCGGCTGGTCTACATCATTGCCACGTTTAACCGCAATATAATACGCCAATAATTGCAATGGGATTGCAGCTAGTAACGGGCTTAAGATTTCATCAATGGAAGGAATTTCAAGAACGTAATCAACAAATGGGCGCACATGCTTATCCCCGACGGTGGTGATGGCAATAATATTGCCCTTACGCGCACGGATCTCTTGGATATTAGACGCCATCTTTTCATACACATGGGATTGCGGAGCAATGCACACAACCGCACGGTACTCATCAATTAAGGCAATCGGCCCATGCTTCATTTCACCGGCCGCATACCCTTCCGCCGGAATATACGAAATTTCTTTAAGCTTAAGCGCCCCTTCTAATGCCGACGGAAAATTAATATTGCGGCCCAAATATAAAAAACATCCAAAATGGGAATTGGCATTGGCCACTTTTTGCACATGGCCCTTGGATGCTAACATCTTGCGGTAATGCCCTGGCACCTATCGCAATTGACGGACAAATGCCCCCAATTTCTTTGAATTCATTTGCTTACGGCTAACAGCTAATTTAAGTGCCAATAAATATAACATCGTCAGCTGCGCCGTGTATGCCTTTGTCGACGCCACACCAATTTCCGGGCCTGCATGGGTATACAAAACCCCGTCGGATTCACGGGCCAACGAGGAACCAATCACATTGCAAATAGAAATAATCAATGCGCCCTTGGCCTTGGCCGCACGCACCGCTGCTAAGGTATCTGCGGTTTCCCCACTTTGGCTGACAGCGACAATTAAAGAATCATGATCAACAATGGCATCGCGGTAACGGAATTCACTGGAGGTATCCACCTCCACCGGCAGGCGAGCTAATGCTTCAATAGCGTATTTTCCGACGAGACCAGCATGGTACGCAGTCCCACAGGCAACGATAGTAATTTTCTTCACTCGATTAATCGCTGCATCTGACAGGTTAAAGCCTTCTAAATTTAAACGACCTTTAGGAAGCCTTAACTGTAACATACCTTCGAGCACAGTTGGCTGCTCGTGCATTTCTTTAAGCATAAAATGCGCAAACCCGTCTTTTTGCGCCACATTAACTGTGAAATTAACCGTATCGATTTTTGCCGGCACTTTCTTTCCGGCAAAGGTCATTACGCTTACACCTTCTTTTTTAAGCACTGCCATCTGTCCATCTTTTAAATAAATCACCCGACGAGTGCGGTCTAGAATCGCTGGCACATCCGAGGCAATGAAATTTTCCTTATCTCCCACCCCAATAATTAACGGGGACCCAACTCGGGCAGCAATTAATGTATCTGGATGGTCATGGCAAATAACGCCAAGGGCAAAGGCCCCCTTTAATTGGTTAACTGCCCGACGCGTGGCTTCGACAAAATCACCTTTATAAAGAGTGGCAATCAGATGGGCAATAACTTCCGTGTCTGTTTCTGACACAAAACGGCAACCCTTCTTTTTAAGCATGTCTTTTAAAGACTGGTAATTTTCAATAATGCCGTTATGAACAACAGCAAATTTATGTTTATTGTCGGTATGCGGATGGGCATTGGTATCACATGGTAAGCCATGTGTTGCCCAACGGGTATGGGAAATACCGATATGGGAAAACGGGACTGGTTGTTGCTTGATTAAATCTTCGAGGGAACGGATCTTGCCTTGGGACTTGCGGATAATGAGAGCGGCGTCGTTATTTAACAAGCCGACGCCGCTAGAATCGTAACCACGGTATTCCAGCTTCTTAAGGCCGCCGATTAAAATCGGCAGTGCATCTTGGGTGCCAACATAGCCGATAATACCGCACATTTTTTAAGCAGAAATAGGTTTGATGTTAACAACAGTAATGACACGATTGTACGTATTCTTCTTGCGAGTGAAATACACTTCGCCTTCAACAGCAGCTGTTAATGAGCTGCGGCCAATAACATTTAAACCCGGTTTCCACTGGTCCCCTTTGCGGGTCAATACAGTCCCGGCTTTCACTCTTTGACCGCCGGAAACCTTAATACCTGTGGTTTCACAATAATATTTACTGGTCAAACCTCCAACACGACCACCCATAACAACCTCCATTTGCGTCACAAAATTATATCAATTAAGGGGTTAAATATACCTAAATCCCTTACATTTGTAAAGCATTTTTTGACGGGAACGAAATGTTCCCGTCATCTTGAGCCAACGGGCGAAAGATCTATGGCCTTATCTCTTCTCAGCTAAGATCTTCTCAATTTCCGCCTTATACCCGTTTAAATCGCGGGCCATGGTCTTTTTACCATTGATATAGAATGTCGGGGTTCCCCGCACATCAACTTCACTGCCTAATTGCAGGTCAGCTTCGATGATTTTCTCCCACTCGGCATCTTTATCTTTATAATCTGCTGTCAATTTCTTCAAATCAAGCTTTAAAGCATCGGCATATTCTTTAATTTTTGCATCTGAAACATCACCGCCATTGCTTAATAATAATTCTACCATTTCAAAGTATTTCCCTTGAAGATTGGCCGCCAACGCTAATTTTGCCGCTGGGCGGGCATTCGGGTGAAACGGTAATGGAAAATTCTTAACCATCATATTTATTTTATCCGGGTATGCTTTCATGACTTCTTTAACTGCTGGATAAAAACGGGCACAGAATGGGCATTGCAAATCTGAGAATTCCACAATCGTGATTGGCGCACTCTTAAGGCCTGCTACAGGCGTTGTTCCGACGGGGATTGTATATACTTTATTAAAATCTTCTGATGGGGGCTGTGGTGGTTGCGCCTGACGAGGAGCTGCGCCATTATTTAAGCCTTCTAATTTCTTATCTAAGGCCGCCAATTGAGCGCTAAGACTTCCTTGGCCAGCACCTGAATCCAATTTTTGTTGCAATGCTTTAACAGACGAAGAGATTTCTGCCAATTGAGCGCTGATCGGGCTAACTGCAACGTTGACTGCCTGACCAATGCCAACTAATAACAATATTCCTGACAACAATCCTACTAAAACCACTAAGGCAATGATTAAAATATTGTTTTTCATGATCTCCTCCGGTGAGTTAAACACTTTGATCATTTTATCGTGAGATAAAAATTTTACAAATCAATTCTGCCGTATCGTTCTACAATAAATTTGATATCACGCCACCGGCGCTGGGAAGAAAAAACAGAAATCAAAACCGTATGCCCGCCTTTAGGCACATACCCCACAAAGCACGATTGGGCCTGGTTGGTATAGCCTGTCTTCCCATATATATTGCGGCCCCAACTTAAAAATAAGGCCTTATTATGAGATTTTAGAAAATGGCGCCGGCCATCTTTGGAATAAAGGATACGGTACTTAAATGTGATGGCCTCTTTAAAGAAAGGATTCCTTAATGCCGCATTGAAAATCAGAGCCATATCATGCGCGGTGGTAAACTGGCTGGTTTCCGACGGGAGGCCGTGGGCATTGGCAAATTTGGTATGCGTTGCCCCTAACTGGCGGGCCCGCTCGTTCATCATGCGCACAAATTCTTCCTGGGACCCTGCCACAGCTTCTGCCAAAACAATAGCTGCATCATTGGCAGATTTTAATAGAATGCCGTACATTAAATCCCTCACACGGTACTGTTCCCCTGGCTTTAAATCCAGCTTTGTTTGCGGCACATCCGTTGCCCGGGAACTGACGGTGACATAATCATTCAAAGATAATTTTTCCAACACCAAAATAGCGGTCATAACCTTGGTGGTGCTCGCCGGGAAAACCCTCATGTTGGAATTCTTTTCATACAACCGGCGGTTGGCTGTCACATCCCACAGCAAGGCGGCATTGGCATCCACACGATAGCTACGCACCCGTTTTTTCTTGCGGGCCGCATAGGCATCGCCAGGCAAAACCAAGGCCACAATGAGAATAAAACTCAAAACCAGTCGAAACGTTTTAAACACTCGCCGCATCCTTCACTAATTCTACCGCTTTCGCAACCCCGCGCGTGGGCATTTGCAATGTCCCCTCGGCCAATGTGACCATCCACCCATCAGGCCGTTTGACAATCACAATGCGGATATGTTGCAATAAATTTTCTTCATTGACGATGACATGCACCAGGGCTGTCTGGCGTTTGGCGTCAAAAAGAAAATCCTTAAACGCCACGGCAATGCCATCGCGGGAATAATTCTCAAACAAAAAACGTTCCGGGTCAAATGCTTTAATAACATAATGCTGCACGTCAGCCTCCTTAATATTGGGCACAGATAAATGGGCTTTTTTCTTTAAATTGATTTCAAAAAATTCCTGCTGGCCACCTTCCGCCCATTTGCGTTCAAATTTAGTTCCATACGACGCTGGGATACGCTTAAATTCAATATCAAATCCTTCCGTCGGGATATGTTCCTGTGTCCAATCCGTCAACGGCAGATGGTCGGTAACAATTTTAAAAACTCCCCCATCGATTAATCGGTTATTGACCAGGGTGAGAAATTCCCGCGTAAACAAACGATGCTTGGCGTCAGATTTTTTGGGCCATGGTGGCGGGAATAAGCAGTACATGGTACGCACCGTTTGCGGGGCAAATAAATACTGTAATCCCGGCCGGGCATCGAAGCGCAACACCCGGGCATTAGATACCCCGACAATATTGAGCTTTCGCAAGGTGCGTTGGATGCGGGCACAGTATTCCTCAAAGCCTACATAATTGACATGAGGGTTTTCTTTAGAGATGCGCGCTAAATATTCACCATTGCCGAACCCGATTTCAACTTCCAATGGATTGGCATTGGCAAAAATCTGCGACCAGTTGGCTGGTCGCGGAAGTACGCTCGCATCTAACAACGGCTGTAATGATTTGTAAAAAGGAGTCTTTTCGATGGCGGTATTATAGCCAAATTCATAAAGATGGCTAGCGGAAAGTGTCCTTAAAGGACTTGTGACACGAGTATTTTGAATTTTTTAAGCGCGCGGGCGCGGTGGGAGATTTTTGCTTTCACAGATGCAGGCAATTGGCCAAAGGTTTTGCCGTATCTGTTTAAGAAAAAAAGAGGATCAAAACCAAAGCCATTTTCGCCCATTTCTTTAAGGGTAATAAGGCCGCTGCAAGTACCTTGGACGACACCTAGTTCGCGGCCTTTGGGATCCACAAGGGCAATGACGCAGCGGTAGCGAGCCTGGCGTTTACTTAGCGGCACCCCTTTAAGCATTTTAAATAATTTGCGATTCTTATCTTTTTCGCTGGCACCGTGACCGGCAAAACGTGCCGAATAAATTCCCGGGGCCCACCCTAGGACTTTGACTTCCAGGCCGGAATCATCGGCCATGGCTAACTTGCCTGTGGCCTTGGCAATTTCACGGGCTTTTTTTAAGGCATTGGCTGTGTAGGTTGTCCCGTCTTCAACAACATCGGGCAAATTTGGATAATCCAATAAAGAAGTTACCCGATAGGGCAAATCAGTTAATAATTCTTTAATTTCCCCAACCTTGCCCTTGTTTCTGGAAGCGACTATTAATTTTTGGGTGCCGAGCCGGCAGGACCCAAAAATCAAAACTTGATATTTCCTAAGGTTTTCTTTTGAATAGCAATTAACTCTTTAATGCCCTTCTTAGCCAATCCCAATAACTGCGCCATTTCTTTTTCGCTAAATGTAGCGCGTTCGCCGGTCCCTTGCACTTCTACAAATTGTCCCTTCCCTACCATGACAATATTCATATCCACATCTGCCTTGGAATCTTCGATGTAATTTAAATCTAAAATCGGAGTACCGTCAGAAATTCCGACGCTGACAGCGGCAATATAATCACTGATCGGCAATGATTCAATCTTGCCTTCTTTTTTCATCCATTGCAGCGCTAATGCTAAAGCAATAAAACCACCGGTAATAGATGCAGTGCGTGTGCCGCCATCCCCTTGCAAGACATCGCAATCGATGCGGATGGTGCGTTCGCCGAGTTTGGTCATATCGACCACATTACGTAAGGAGCGTCCGACCAAGCGTTGGATTTCTTCCGTGCGGCCAGATGTCTTTTCCCGACGGATGCGTGACCCGCACGAACGGGGCAGCATGCCATATTCGGCAGTGACCCAACCTTCGCCCTTACCTTTTAAAAATGGCGGAACGCCTTCCTCGACGGAGGCGGTGCAAATGACCTTCGTTTCACCAAATTGCATCAGGCATGAACCTTCGGCGTTTTTCATATAATTTTTAACGACCTTAACCGGTCTCATCGCATCTGTTTTACGTCCATCGACTCGTTTCATTTATTCTCCTATCGTAATTTTATGAATATTAAATTCTTTGGCATTTATTTTGCCAGATTAGCAAATCTTGTCGAGTCATCATCCGTGATGCTCGCTTAGCGACAGTTGGGGTGCCATATTAAAACGACCGTTGGCCCCCACCCCCATTGCACCGATAGACGCTGCGCGTCACGGATTGGATGCCTCGCCACTTGAAGAAATTGCGTCAAACATTGGGCCGGCATTGTGGAGCCGAACAATCAGACGTTTTTTGCCAAATGTTTACGAAGAATTACAGATTGGGTGTAGCGACCCGCTTTATTGGAGCGTTCTTTGCTTACTGGTCTTCGAACACCCAAGCTGTAAACTGAGTAAACGGCAAAAATACGTCGTGAGGCGTAACAATGACGGACAATGTTTGTATGCAAGTCCTGAAAGAAGCTTGACCAGACCCATCTAAGTTATAAATCTTACAAATTATTTCTTAACTTTATATTCCGCAGTAACGGTTGTTCCGATACCACCGCGGGGATTCATAACCACAGTTACCTTCATCCAACGTGGCTTGCAGCTTCTTACAAAATCCTCGAGCAATTTATTAACAAGATGTTCGTGAAACACCCCAACTTGCCGGTATTCGACCAAGTACATCTTCAGAGATTTTAATTCCAAGCACCACTTGCCAGGTTTATAGCTGACATGAATGACGGCAAAATCAGGCAAGCCTGTCTTGGGACAAATGCAGGTGAATTCTGGAATCTCTAGATCGACGACGTAATCACGATCGTCGTACTGATTCTCCCAGACTTCAATCTCAGATAACTTGAGTGAACGTATATTCTTTTGCTTACCTTCATATGAGCTTTGCATAACTTTCTCCATTATTGATATTTCGTAAACATTGGGCCGGTGTTGTTGGTTGTCGAGGATGGGGTTTGGGACAAGTTCTTGAAGGCCGAACTACCCCCACCACATGCCACCCCTAATCCGACATACAGCTTATTTCCACCAACCTCCCCGCAAAACAAGCCACGTGCATGTGTTGTGGGGGATGGGGGGTGTGAGGCCTGAAAGAATCTTGACCCACCCCATCAACACTAGCAGAACAACAAATAGCTCATCTAATCTTCAAAAACTTATGCACTTGCGGCAACACCCGCACATCACGCAATTGTTCTGCTGCAATGTTCTGCCACTCAATCGCCAAATTCATCGACCCGTCTTTAAGATCATATGTATTTGGCTGAATCACAAAAATAATATTACGATCAACGCTAGCGACTAAATCAACGGCCTTTTTAAAATCTTCCAGGGTGGTATTGACGGTAACCACCACCTTCACAAACACTTCTTTGGCTTTTGCTACTTTCAAAAATTCTTGATGTTCATTCCAATAGGCCTGCTGTTTTGTTGAGCTCGGCAATTTTAAATCCATGGACACAATATCCACCAGATCAATCACCGTCTTTAATTCTTGCGGACAAATGCCGTTTGTTTCCAAATAAATCTTTGGTCCTAATTGTTTAAGCGCTGGTAGAAATTGTTTTAAGAATGACGCTTGAAGAAGTGGTTCTCCGCCGGTGATACTAAATGAATGACAGCCGCGTGCCAGTCGCGTAACCTGTCCTAAAAGATCTGCTAAAGAAACTTCCTTATAATTGCGAGAAGTATCGCCGATGGACGCTGGCGTATCACACCATGTGCAGTGCATATTGCATTCAAAGAAACGCACAAACACCTGGGTCACACCCGCATAAGGGCCTTCACCTTGAACAGAGCGAAACACTTCCAAAATTTTTGCCGTCGTCATGCCATTGCCGGGTCTTTTATTCCCGCCTCATCAAAACCTTTAACCCGTAAGCGGCAGCTATCACACACACCACACGGCTTTGCTCCACCCTGATAGCACGACCATGTTAAACGCAACGGCACGTTTAATTTTTTCGCCAGGCGCACAATCTCTGCCTTTGTCAAATGGATGAGCGGCGTTTCCACCTTAAGGCGATGGCCCTCAACCCCCGTCTTTAATCCCTTGGTCAAAACCTGTTCATAGGCCTTAAAAAATGACGGGCGGCAATCTGGATAACCGGAATAATCGACGGCATTGGCCCCGATAAAAATCTTCTTAGCCCCAATCGCTTCGGCAAATGAAGCCGCAAAACTTAAGAAAATCACATTACGTCCCGGCACATAGGTGGATGGAATATTTTTGGCATCCAGCTTCCCCCCTTGCGGCAATTTCATGGCGCTATCTAATAGCGACGAGCCTTTCCAAGGCAAACCAATCTTCACAACCGTTGCCGGGCATTTTGCGGCACGGGCAACAGCTTTGGCTTTCTCGATTTCTTTTTTATGGCGTTGATTATAATCGAAAACCAGGCAGGCGCACTCATACCCTTTGGACTGGGCATAATACAAGGTGGTCGAAGAATCCAATCCTCCGGATAAAAGGACAACAGCTTTATTCATAGTAAATTACGCTGGCGGTTTCAGATTCCCAAACCCGCACTTGTTTTAATAAAAGGGGATGGCAAACCTTGGCAAATTCACGGTAAATGTGGCGGGCTAGATTTTCCGTCGATGGATTAATTCCTTTGAATGCGGGCAGGTCATTTAAGCACACATGATCGAGCGGCATGAGGATTTCTTTAAGCTTTTTCTTCACATCTTTAAAATCAATCACCAGGCCGATGGCGTTTAGCTCATTGCCTGCCAAGCTCACTTCAATATGCCAGGTGTGGCCGTGCAAGTGCTGGCACGGGCCAACGTAGCCGTGTAATTGATGTGCGGATGCTATGTGATCTTTGACTGTAATTTCGAACATAATTACCTTTTAAAACGTATGTTGAAGAACGTCTTTTATCCCGTCGCCTAAGAAACGAGATGCCAATTTCTGAAAATTCCCTGGCTCATCGCTAACGACAAACGTATGCTGTGCTGGCAACAATTGAGTGCGTAATTGCCGACGATGGATTAACAATTCCTCAACCTCTATCGCCACCTGCTCGGCAGAATCTACCAAAGCGACCTTCGGCCCCATCACCTCACGCACCACATGCTTAATTAACGGGTAATGCGTGCACCCTAAAATAACTGTATCCACCTTGGCCTTCTTTAACGGGGCCAAATATTCTTCCGCTACCTTATATGTCACGGCATGGTCAAACCAACCCTCCTCGACAAGTGGCACAAACAACGGACAGGGCTGGCTAATCACACGAATCCGTTTATCAATGCGTTTTAAACAATCCGCGTATTTCTCACTTCTAATCGTCGATGAGGTCGCTATGATACCAATTTTCCCTGATTTTGTCGAGCGTGCTGCACGCCGGGCCCCTGGCTCTATAACCCCGATCACCTCAACAGGCAATTCCCGTCGAAGCACGTCTAACGCATGGGCAGACGCTGTATTGCATGCGACAACCAAGATTTTAACTTTTTGTTTTAATAGAAACCTGGCAATCTCCCGAGAATAGCGGATAATCGTGGCTGCAGATTTAGTTCCATACGGGACGCGGGCGGTATCCCCAAAATAAATCACCTTTTCATTGGGTAGCCCCTGGATAATTTCATGAACGACGGTCAAACCACCAAGGCCGGAATCAAAAACGCCTATTGCTTGTTGAGGATCAGGAATCGGAGGCATATTGCAACACACTTCGAGCAATGGCTTGCGCCAATTGTTGACGGTAATTGGATGAATTCAACTGTTTTTCTTCGTGACGGTTTGTTAAGAAGCCAACCTCCACTAAAACTGCAGGAACCAGGGTATTGCGCACCACATAAAAACGGCAAACGCGCGCGCCTCGATTTAAGGTCCGCACATCCATGGACACATTATGTACAATGCGCTTGGCCAATTTAGGCGATTCCACCACCTTATGCACATACAGCATATCTCCGACGATGGAAGCAACAACCGGGCTATACTTGGCATTGGATGTTTTCACCAAGGTCCTTTCATTTTCCAGGCGTTGCGCTTCATCCACATCTTTCTTGTCCGTCGATTTAACAAAATAAACTTCCATGCCCTGGGTCTTGCGGTTCGGGTTGGAATTTGCATGAATGCTAACAAACACATCCGCCTTCGACCTGCTGGCAATTACTGTCCGTTCTTCCAAGGAAATAAACTCATCCTTATCGCGCGTCATGATAACGGTAATGCCTGCCTGCTCAAAAATATTTCTCATCCGTCGGGCAATGTCTAAGACCACATCTTTTTCTTTAACGCCTGTTACTCCGGCAGCTCCTGGGTCTTTGCCTCCATGGCCTGCATCTAAAACCAACACCTTGATTTTTGAGGAAACCCCTGCTTGGACCCGTGTTGTCACGGCCCCAAAGGGGCTGATCACCTTGGATTCAAAATCTTCCGGTACATAAATCACACTTTGGTCCCGTCGAAGCGGAGCTGATAAAGTAATTTTTTCCTGGCCCAACAATACAACAGCGCTACCAACTAAAGCCTTGGCCTTATTGCCCTTGTAATCTAAAATCACCACCTGGGTAATGGCATCTGCTTGCCAATCAATATTGTATTTCTGGCAAATGTCTGCTAAAGGGATACCTTTCGACGGGACATTCATGGCCTTGTGTGACGCACATCCAGATAACAAAACCAATGCCGCACATAAATATAAAAAAGGACGCATCATATTATTGTTTGGCCGCCTCTGAGGTTGTTGGAGTTTTATTGATGTGTGGTGTTAGAAAAATAATCGTTTCTGTTTTTTGCATTAACTTGCCCTGATAGCGAAACACTAGTCCGACGATGGGCAAATCCCCCAACAAGGGAAACTTATTGGTTTTCTTAATTTCATCTTCCCTGATTAAACTTCCCAAAACAATGGTTTGCCCTGGCTGAGTACTGACCTCTGTTTGCGCAGTCAATCGTGCTGGAGTAATCACCCTCTGATTATCTCGCGTATCGACAATCATAGTGTCAATGACAGGAACAATAGATAAGACAACCCCGTCGGCAGCATTAGGAATTTGACTGATCTCAATATGAATTTTCTGTGTTCCTGAACTTGGGTCTGCGCCACTGATGGGAAATAAAAGATCGGCAGCTACCGGAACATTGCCGTCTATGGGCATCAGGGGTTGCGGATATTGTGTCATCTGACCGACGGTATCTAATGCTTCCAATAAAACTGCAAAATCATCCGAGGAAACAACCCCGACGCTAAGGCGGTATTTCTTGTCCGTCCAGATTGGGTTATTATCTTTTTTTAATGAGAGCTGATGGAAATCGGAAACAATGGCTTCCCAATCAACACCTTGACGGTGTTCATCGTTAAGGACAATTTGTACGGCGTGGATATCTAAATCAAAAGACGTGGATTTAGGGCTTGGTTGTTTGTCTTGGGCAAAAACAAGAACTTGCCCGAGAAAAAAGGCGCATAGGAAAATAATGACACGATTCATCAGGTCATTTTCATATAAAATAAGTCATCGGTCAAGGGCAAAGGCCTAAACATGCTTGAATTTGGCAATGAAAAATCCGCTGCGGCCTTCTCCAGGCAATACTCTTAATGCCTGTTTAACCGCTGGAGCAAATGTTTGTTTCTGCCAGGATGTCAAACACGGGTATGATGGCACAGGCAGTGAATGAATGGATTCAATTATTACAGTCCCATCTGATTTTCTAAGCAACCAATCCACCACTTCTTCATTTTCTTCCGGAGCAAAGGTGCAGGTGGAATAAACTAAGACCCCGTCGGGTTTTAGACATCTTGTGGCATTTAATAATATGCCTTTTTGTTTATGGGACATTTCCTTAATTTTGCGCGTGCTCCAATATCCGAATGATTTTTCATCATTAATTTTAAAACGGCCTTCACTGGAACATGGGGCATCGACAAGCACGCGGTCAAATAATCCATCGCGTGCCTGGTACCTTCGTCCGTCGACAGCAGCCCACTGGGCATGTGCGCCAAGTAAACTTGTCACTGCTTTTAAACGGTAAAACCGTGCGCGCACCGGTTCATTGGCAATTAACGTCCCCTGATTTTCCATCAAGGCCGCAATCAAGGATGTTTTACTTCCTGGGGCTGCGCATAAATCTAAAACACGTTCCCCTGGCTTGGGACCTAAAACCACAACCGACAGCATGCTTTCTAAGCCTTGGGCATACACCAAACCCTCGGACACTATGGGATTTTCTAATAATTTTTGGGCTGATTCCAAATCCAAGACAAAGGCCGCCTCAAACCAAGGAACAGCTTGGGGGCTAAACCCTTGTTCCTTAAGTTTTGCGTAACCCTGTTGCAGAGTAGTCTTTAACGTATTTATCCTAAAGGACTTGCGATTTGGGTTAAAAGATTCTAGGATTTCAGGCAGTTGCGCCACCGGCACAATTGATGAAAGACGTTCAACAAACAAATCTGGTAGTTCTTTAGCCATATGACCAAAATTATAACACATTTATCCCTAACTTGCCGATGAAGAACTTATAGTATATACTATTGTTAATTCTAGTGTGCTTATGTTAAAAAACCGTCGCGGACAATCAATTCTGGAATACTCCTTTATTGGGGGCCTTGTTATTTTAGGGGTCATCATCATGGGGCCGTATGTCATACGCTCCATCCATGCCCATTTTAAAATGTGGGATGACCAGATCCAGGATTCCCATGGCGACCGTTTTATCCAACCGAAAGATACTGTTCCTGACCTTCCAACCGGATGTACCTTAACCGGCGGCTACCGCAGCGGTTGCGGTGGGCAAGGGATTACCACCAGTTGTGCACAAACCGAACGAATTTACGTATACACCTTTAATCCTCCTGGCTGCTATTACAAAGAACATTGTGATGCTGATGAAACATGCTGCACCGGCTTATTGCGCGGCGATTGTGGAACCGCACCTTTGCCTCCTAACTTCACCCCTCGCAGCGGCACCTTATTGCCTGTGGTTAACACGGGCAATGGCTGTTATTACGGCGAACGGACAGTTATGAAAAAATGCGGGAACCATGAAGCAGTCAACTGCATCAATGATGCCTCCGATACTGATGGCGACAGCTCCTGCCAGGCTAAATGCACCGGCACCATTCCTACAGATTCCTTAGGTCATCCCACAACCCAATTTTGTCCTGGGACCAATGAGCATCTTCAGCAAGATACTCCAATCACTTTATTGGCCAAAGGCGCTGCTTGTACGGATAGTCCCAAATGCCAAACCCAATGTGCTAAAATTGCAGATGTCCAATACGTCAATATTAATGGTGAATGCAAAAGCTGTGGTAATGATGTGTGCGATGCTTCCATCGGGGAAACCAGTGAAAATTGTCCGTCAGATTGTATTCCGGCATGTACTCCCCAACGGCTCAATGATCATCTAAGCACGTCAAAAGCAGCCGGACAATCGATTACCTATACATCTGACAAATTAAATCAGCCTGCCAATATTTCCGTCCACGTTTTTACAGATGACTTGGAATTTGAAATCACTTTTTATGATGCCCAAGATAAAGTACTTTTTACAGATAATTGTAGTAGCCATGCCCACGGGGCTTTTGATCCCAGAGATCCAGAGGTTCCTTCAAAAGAAAAGGAAACTAGCGATAGTTGTTACGAAGATGAAGACGGCGGCTGGCCATTTAACGCCCAAATAGATGGCTATCGCGTAACAGCTTTGGCCAGCAAGGTAAAAGTTTGGGTAAAAGAAGGAGGGGAATCAGATTTTGGATTATTTGGTTATACAATCACGGCGACTGATCCCCTTTGCGCGCCAACCTGCTCTGACAAAGTAAGAAACCAAAATGAAACTGGCGTGGATTGCGGCGGCCCTTGTCCAGCCTGTGTTCCTGGAACCAACGAGCAAACTTGCACGACGTTCACAAAATCCGGAATGGGTAATTCCAATACATCTGAAAATATTGCTTTAGGTCGAACTGCCCGAACCTACGCCTTTGCTTTTAGAAGTTTACAGGGTCAAGACAGTTTTACCCTCTCCCAAGACGGACAGGCACTGGCACACCAAAATTCAACTTCAACAGCCAATAATGGGATTGATTCGAATCGTTTTACCATCAATTATACCCCTGCAGTTGTTGAAGACTTACCTGTCAATTTCACGATCGTCGGGAATACTTCTTCTAGCTGGGAATACCTGTTTTCCTGCGAATCCCCGGACAGCTTAAAAGGCAAGGCTTGGTACCACCGTTCTCAACAGCCAGGGGATAATATCCAGCGCACATCGTACTATATGTCCGGCGCTTGTTCGGCGATCAATGGAAATGAAAGTACGGATAAAACTGCTGCTCAAAAATGTGACACCTTGCGCACCTACCTGACTAACTGTTGCTCTGCAAAAGGAAAAGCCCTCTCCCCATTCACATGCCCTGGCAACGATAACGTCAGGGTAGATTATGAGTGCAAATAACAATCCTTGGTGTGATCATTGACCATGCCTACGGCCTGCATGAAGGCATAGCAGATGGTTGTGCCGACGAAATTAAATCCCCTCTTTTTTAAATCAGCACTCATGGCGTCAGACTCAACTGTTTTGGTGGGAAGTTGTTTGTAGTGACTGCAGGTATTACGACGGGGCTTGTGCTCAACAAATTGCCAGATATACTTGTCGAACGAACCAAATTCTTTTTGCACGACGAGAAAGGCCTTGGCATTGCCAATGGCTGAAGCGATTTTTAAACGGTTACGAATAATCCCTTCATTGTTTAATAATTCTTTGACCTTATGCGCATCGTAACGCGCAACTTTGCGCGGATCAAAACGATCAAACGCCCGTCGGTAATTCTCACGCTTTTTAAGCACGGTCAACCAGCTAAGGCCTGCCTGTGCCCCTTCTAAAACAAGAAATTCAAAAAGCAATCGGTCATCGTGAACAGGACGACCCCATTCCTCATCATGATATTTGATATAAATTTCATCGCTGGTGCACCATCCGCAGCGCGGTTTTTGATTGAGACGATCTGTCATTGTGTTAAGATTTCTTCAACGGTGGAATACTTGATATTGGGTTGACCTGATGATCCGCCAGATGAACCGCTGTCCGATTGGCTATCGGATCCTTCTGTGCTATCTGAATTCGATTCAGCCCCTAAACCACCTCCACCACCGCCTCCTGAGGATGCGCCACCATTATCGCCTTGCGAAGCGCCTGTCCCATTTCTAAGGCCGGAAGAATTAAAATCCTGAAATGAAAAACTACTCCCCCCACCAGCTCCCTGGGCCCCTGAACCTTCTCCTGCTGACCCTGCACCCGATAAATCACTGCCACTAGCCCCCAAATCTGTGTTTGTTCCGTCCACATTTTCTACTGCACTGTTGCCCGATTCGTTCTTAACAGCGACGACAACAGGCCTGACAATGCCAGGGTTTGGCTCATTTGCACCTGCAATCAACGCCTGGTCTTGTTTAACAGGCTCTGGCTGTTTCTTTACCTGGCCTTGCTCCTTGGGTTGGGCCACTTCAATTTTTAAAGGTTCGTATTTTGGTGCGCTAATTCCCACTTGCTCATCAATGGATTTTTGAACCCACCAGGCAACGGCTAAAATTGCACCGAGGGCAATGAATATTCCCCAAAAAATAGAACCCATTTTAATAAAGCCTTGCTGGCCCATTAAAATCCCCCTTGTTGCCAGTATTTCTTGGCATTTAAATCTGTGACCGTTGCCTGATAATTATTCGTCGTCGGATAATAAGGGGGCGTTGAATATCTCATCCGGTCATCGTAAACGAAATTACGCCCATATCCGGAAACGATCACCCCGGTAGAACTGTTAAATTGGCCAAAAGCACCATAATTATTACTAATTACCCCCCCTAAAATTGTAGCTGTTCCCCGTGCTGAACTTGAATCATAATTATCAACAGTAAAAACACCGGCAGGCGCCATGATTGTAGCATGAATGTTCACATTATTCGGCGCTGAAGTTCCGATACGCGCATTACCCTGCCAACTAATCAATCCTAATAAATTTCCTGCATCTTGTCCAGTGGCTGGGTCTTTACCCGACGGTGGCTGATAGCCGTTGGTCCCTGGCGTCCCAACTGCTGGGGTATAGGCTGAATACGTGATATTGCCTTGCACCACCAAATCATTCTTGCTGGCAATGGTTGCCTGGGTTGCTTTTTGAATGGTACCTGCAATGCTCGTCAAATTCCCTTCCACATAAACAACTGTTCCTGTGTTATTGGAACCATTGGGAAGACCAGTATATGTCGTTGTTGTTGAACCATTTTTATACAAGGTCTTGTTAGCTGCCACATCGACGGTGATGGTGCGTGTGTTAGACCCTTGCACAATGGTATACACCTGACGATTGCTGGCATCGACACTTAAACTCACCGTTGCATCGCCTTTGACATAAATCCCGCCTAAGGTCACATTGGTGGCGCTTGCAGGAACATAAATCCCTGAAGAGCTGTAACTCTTTCCGCCGGTGACTAAGGTTTTCATATCGCTTTCCTGAGTCGAGGTCGCAGAGCTGACAAAACTTTGGCTGCGTAAAAACCCTTTGTTAAAAACAGGCACGTCGGTATTCCCATTCTTGCTGGCATTTAAGGCTATTGGCGAACCATTGTTATAAAACATGGCATTGGCCTGCTGTTGTCCGACCACATCGGTAAATGTAGCGCTTGGGTTGTAGGCAAAATTATACTGACCATTGGTAAACATGGGACCACTAAAGTTTGTTGAACTGATAAACCATACCGGAGTTCCTGATGTTGTTGTTTGGCTGTTAGTAAACAGCGCATAACGGGCAAAATTATCATGTCTAACACTGACGGTAAATCTGCCATTTAACGATAACTTGCGTGTTTGATTGCCATGCGTTGCTGTTGTTTGGATGGCATAAAAATACGGATACGTCCAGTTGCTATTGCCCAAACCATCAATGGTTATCGATGGATTGCCGTTAGGCTTTAGACGAAGGGTATATTGGTATGTCCCTCCGTCGATGGCAACGGATGGGCTATTATATACAGCTTGCGCCGTTGCCCCTGATCCGGACTTAGTAAAAATCGCTGCTGCCCCTGTTCCTCCATTGCGGGCATAGGCTACCAAAAATCCTGCGCTATCTGGATTGGAAGAGCTAGCATAGGTATTCATCTGTGAAAAAACAGTGGCTGCAGTTGTCGAGGAGACTGAGGCCGGTAAGTATGTATTAATAATGGTATTAAGCATTTCCAGGCCCAGATGCGTCCCTGCTGTGCTTCCATAATAAGACTTGGCTGCACGCAATTCCTGGTCTGCTAGCGAACGCTCCTGGATTGCCTTCATCACATAGCAGACAGATAGGCCAATCATAACCACAACCATTAACAGCGCAACGATCATCACAACTCCTACTTTTGATCTTATACGCATATCAACCACCCCCCCTATTTGCTAACCGCACCGTTTCCGTCAAAGCTAACGTGACGGTTGAACGCATTGCTGACATTTGTGAACCTGTCAGCGTATAGCTAATTGTTTTCTGGTCAGCGCTTAATACAATTTTAAAATTGGAAATATTCCTGGCAATAACTGTCGACGCCACAACGGCATTGGCTGCGCTTAAAACCTGCCGTGTTAAATCTGTGCCAACTAACACATATTTCAAATATTTATACTCCAGTGTAGCGCAGCTGTTGTTTTGGTCCATGCATGTGTAGCTATTGCAACCATAGGTCAATGGAGCTCCCCAATAGGCCACATCTCCATTGACATCTAAAACATTGGCCGTCGAACTACAAACAATGGGAATGGAGAATTTAATTGAATCAGGCACGCTAGCCCCGGCCCCCGTCGTGATGGTGTATTGTGCCACACTGGCACTATTTAATCCGGTATTGCGCAATTCATTGGACATTCTCTCAATGGCATTGCGCATCTGGTTACGCACATCCATACCAGCTTCTGCGGTAAAGTAAATCCGACGGGAATTGGACACAACGCCAAAAACCAGCATCATCAAGAATACCATCGTTGCCAATGCCACCATCAATTCCACAAATGAGAAACCACCGTTTTGTTTAACCATAGATATCTGTCACCACCTGGACATAGGAATCAATTTGTCCGTTATTATTTGCATCTTCCCCGGCGTTTAATACACCGTTTAAATTCTTGTCTTCACCAATGATGCGCCCTCGGGATTGTTTCCAGCAAAACACCACCTTAACCTGCAAGACATGGGTATTGGTGGCCCCGCCATATAGCCCATTTGGATCAACACTGGCCACATAAATCTTTCCAATCCCTGTTAAGCCAGGAAGAGTAAATGTCGCATTATTATAGGTTGCTGAAATATTTCCGAACGTGGTATTGCGGATGGTTTCGACCTGGGCACGAACTTGATCTATTACCCTGGTGGTATTTTTGCCTAATTCGTCTAATTCCAAACAGGTGACATAACTATATAATAGCCCACAGCCAGCCAAAACAAGAATGACTGTGGAGACTAAAACTTCTGCCAAGGTTAAACCACAACTAGATTTTGATAGACGCTTCATACAAACCTCTCTAGATAAACCCTTAGATCAAGTATATCCGGCTTAAATCGTCAATGCCAGTCATTTTGCTTCCAGCAACCGCTTTCTTGTTAATTTATTTAGGTTATACACCGCTATTCCAGACAGTAAGCCTATCACAAAGCCATTGGGCAAGGAGCAGGCCATCAGGCCAACCATGAATGCAATCCATAAATCTTCTGTATTTTCAGCCAAATCCTTAACCAAGGCCATTAAGGCAAGCGCTTCGACAAAAAGAATAACCCCTAAAACAGGCATGGGAAAAATCTTAATCACTGTGGCAAATTCTTGGCTAAAAAATAGCCCCAGGCACAAATAAACTCCTCCGTAAATTAATAAAGACCCTCCGGTTCTTGCCCCGAACGCATAATGACCCATCATTCCTCCTGAGCCATGGCAAACTGGAATGCCTCCCCAAAGCGGACTAATAAAATTCATAAGACTGTAGGTTATTCCAATTTTACGAACAGTTAGCGGCTTTTGAGGAAATAAATCGTCATTGACCTGACGCGTGGCAAGAATTGAATTTCCCAACGATAATGGAATTTGGGGAATTGCCAACAAAACTAAGCCGGAAAGAATGTCTTTGCCTGTAGGCAGATAAAAACTTGGCAAATGAAAACCAACGCCTGAACGCAAATCTAAAAGCGAAATATTAAAAACAAAAGCGTAAATTAAGCCTAAGCCAATAATCGCTAATGCGGCAGGAAATTTCTTGTTAGGAAGTAAAAGCAAAACGAGAACAAATGAAACGCCTGCTAAAATATATCCATTGAACCCGTCACGAGCAACATAATCTTTAAGAGCCAAGCTTGCTAAACTGATCCCCAAGCCCAACTGAATACCACGTACAACGCATTTAGGGACAATTTTTGCTAGCCAATTTAAAGCTCCTGTTAAAACCAAGAAAAGCATGATCACGGCTATAGCCAAGCCCCCGCCGTACACTACTGGTCCTGCTAATTTCTGGGTAATGACAATGGCTGCAACAGCTTTTAAAGGCTGTACCGGCAAAGGCCTTTGATAAATACACGCGGTCATGATTTGCATGAGCCCATACATGACCAAAACACTTGCAGGATCAAGGCCAGCAGCCAAGACCATCCCCACTACTAGAGGAAAATCTGTGCCGATATCGCCGAAGGCTCCAGCCCATTCCTGCCGGTTAAACCGTAAATTCAACGACCCTCTCCACCCTCGTATCCCATCCATTTGCGATGGCCGCCTTTGCTTTTCATTTCTTCCATCTTACTAGAGAACTTCTTAAACTGTTCCTGCGTTAAAATCTTTCGCACTTCTAAAATACCATTAAAACGGTTATCCAGCATTTGATTACTTAACTGTTTTAACTCGTTATGAATTTGTTCGATCTTAGCTGAATCCAGCGTCTCCTTTTGCAATTCATCACGGATCGCATCCTTCTTGTCCTTCATTTGTTTGAATAATTCCTTGGTTTGCGCCCTATTCTTCGTTTTATTTTCATCAAGAGCTTTCTTTTGCTCATCAGTAAGGTTTAAATCCTTATAAACCTCCTGCATTTTCTGTTCCATTTTTTCCATGAATTTCTGGCGACCTTCGGCGATGCCCGCAACTTCCGGCTCATCAGCATGCACCAGCGGTGCTGCCAGAAAAAGCATACCCAACATTGCTAACATGCTTAATTTAATCGTCTTCATAGCTACCTCCTAATTGTTGTGCCTACACGTCACCCCCGAATGCTTTTGTCGGGGGTCCAGAATTGACTTATGTTCTGGATGCCCGATAAATACATTCGGGCATGACAAAATTAACTCTATAAAAAATACTGTTCGATATTTGTGCCCAAGCTCTTATCATCGCTCGTCGAACTATCTGATAAATACGCCAAATATTCCGTCTGCTCCGTCGAAATTCCTGTAGCGTATTGGGCTTGATTCACCAACGGGTGCACACTTACTCCCACCATTAAAACAACAGCAATCACGGCACCAAGCGCAAAAACAGGAATAGGCATCTTGAACATATTCTTTAAAGCATCCACCCACGTGATCGACGGGTCTAGATGTTCTTGGATACGCTTAGCTTCAATTTCTTCTTTAATGCGCAGCCACAGCTCTGGCGACGGATTTTGAGCCTGCGCATAGCTTAGCGGCTCTGCCACTGTTTTAATCGCATGCGCGGCAAATTCACGACAGGTGGCACAATGCAATAAATGCTCTTCCACAAGTTTTTGGGCCTGGCCAGTTAATTGCTCGTCGATATAATCTGTAAGGATTATTTCTTGAATTTTTTCGCAGTTCATTGGAGCACCTCTTTTTTCAGGGCCAGCATCGCTTCCCTTGCCCTTTTTAAACGTGAACGGACTGTATTAATATTGATCTTGAGCGTGTCCGCAATTTGTTCATAACTTAAGCCTTCGATATTGCGTAGCACCACACAGGCACGCTGGTCAGGGTTAAGCGTTTGCAAAAGTGTTTGCACCACTTGCTCATGATGCGCCTTATTGATTTGTTCCTCGGTCTGGTTGACAGTTGCCTGCGTTTGCATATTTGGCTCGTATTCGACATTGCGGTTTCTTTCCTTAGAAACCTTTTTGATATAATTAATGCTTAAATTGACCGTAATGCGATAGACCCAGG
>CAZHGK010000024.1:0-2933 GCA_964532095.1 uncultured Planctomycetales bacterium
GTTGTTATATGGTCCAGGCCCTTAATGAGATTGGCTTGGAATGTCATATGCCGCAAGGTGCGTTTTATGTATTTCCGTCGATCAAGTCCACAGGGCAATCGTCCATGGATTTTGCCAAGGATTTATTAAAGCAGCAAAAAGTGGCCCTCGTTCCGGGGGAAGCATTCGGCAAATCATGTGCCGGTCATGTGCGCATCTCTTATGCGTCCAGTTATGACAATCTCAATGAAGCGATCCGTCGTATTAAACTTTATTTGAAGAAATCATAATTTCTCTTAATTAAACCATGTCGCGATAGAAGGGACCGTGGATGAGAAAAGAACATGCGCCTAAATTACCGCGTAAAAAAGATGACTTGGAATTCGAAATTGCTTTTTATGAAAATGTCCTTAAGGATGCCCCTGATTTCATCGAGGCATTAAGCGCCATCGGGGATTTGTATACCCGGGTTGGGCTTTGGCAAAAGGGCTTGGACGTAGACATTAAACTTTCCAAGCTACGTTCCGAAGATGCAATTGTATTTTATAACTTGGCATGCAGCTACGCCTTATTAAACCAGCCACGTGCATCTTTAAACGCCTTAAACAAGGCGATTGATTTAGGGTACGATGATTTTGAATACCTATTCACTGACGAAGACCTGGCTAATTTGTTAAAAGACGAGCATATTAAAGAGCATTTTAAGAAAAAGGCCAAGAAGAAAAAATCAGGGGTGTAAGGTGAAATCGTACCGGCAAGAACTTCTGTTTCACACCAAGACCCGCCGGGCCTATATCAATATTACCGATCAGGTGCAATCAGCCATTGATCGTAGCGGAATTATGGAAGGCTTGTGTTTAGTTAATGCCATGCATATCTCCGCAAGTGTTTATATCAACGACGATGAATCAGGTTTGTTGCAGGATTATGACCGTTGGTTGGAGAAGTTGGCCCCGCATGAGCCTGTTAGCCAGTATCGCCACAATGATACCGGCGAGGATAATGCCGATGCACATTTAAAGCGTCAGGTGATGGGGCGAGAAGTGACAGTTGCCATTACAAAAGGGAAGTTGGATTTTGGGCCGTGGGAACAAATATTTTATGGAGAATTCGACGGTCGTCGAGATAAAAGAGTGTTGGTCAAAATAATTGGAGAATAACATATGAGTTTAGTTGTGCTAGGGACAGTGGCATTAGACCATGTTAAAACACCGTCGGGTGCTAAAAAAGATATGTTAGGTGGCTCTGCAGCCCATTTTGCCATGAGTGCACGTTTATTTACCGAGGTGCATTTAGTCGCAGTTGTGGGGCGTGATTTCCCGCAAAAGCATTTGGACTTTCTTAAGCGCAAAGGAATTGATCTGACCTCTTTAAAAGTTGGCAGCGGCAAGACCTTTCGCTGGCGCGGAGAATATAAAAAGGGCGATTTAAATACTGCTTTGACTCTAGCGACGGAATTAGGAGTCTTAGAAAACTATCGTCCGGAAATTGTCGACCACCAAAAGCATTTCCCAAATTTATTTTTGGCCAATTGTGACCCTGATTTACAAATCCATTTATTAAAACAACTAAAAAGCCCGCAATTGATCGGTTTAGACAGTATGAATTTGTGGATCACCCATAAATTAAAATCACTGAAGCATTTGATGAAACAGGTTCATGTGTTTGTTGCTAACGACGGAGAAGCTAGGGCGTTATCCGGAGAGAACAATCTCGTCATGGCTGCCAAGCGCCTGCGGGCTATGGGGCCCAAGATGATCGTCCTTAAAAAGGGCGAACATGGGGTGCTTTTTTATAGCGACAAATTTATGTTTTCTTTTCCTGCTTACCCTGTGGATAAGGTTGTTGATCCGACGGGTGCAGGAGATACGTTTGCTGGCGGTTTGATGGGATATTTAAGCAAGGTGCGTCGGGTGGATGAAAAATCCCTGCGCCGTGCGGTGCTTTATGCAACCAGTGCAGCTTCCTTTAATGTCCAAGGCTTTGGCATGGCTAAAACAGCGCCGTTGACGATTAAAGATGTTAATAATCGTATGGAATCGCTCGTTAAATTTTTTGCGGTTGCCTAATGATGGCCATGACGTCACCTATCGAGCAATTGGGATTTTGGGCAGGCGTGACCTTGCCCCTGTTTGATATTTTCTTGATTAGGCATGTCATCCAAAGGAAATCGTCTGCAGATATTTCCCTTGTCTGGATGTGGGGGATTTGGTTAAGTTCGGTGCTAATGGCACCATCGGCATTGATATCCAGGGATATGGCTGCCATAGGGTTTAATGCGGTTAATGTATTGATGCTGACAATTGCACTGGTCGTTGTAGTCAAGTATCGTAAAGGAAACATATGAGTATTGTTGAACAAGTAGGATTGGTTGCTTCCGTGGTGATGCCTTTATGGAACATTCCTTTGATTGTGAAGATATTGCGTCGGAAATCATCCGCAGATATCTCCATGGGATGGTGCATGGGGGTGTGGGTGTGTGCGATTTTAATGGCCCCGTCGGGATTTGTTTCAAAAGACATTGTGTGGCGTACATTTAATATTGTTAACCTGGTCTTGTTTACCGGTGTAGTGATCGCCGTGTTGCGTTACCGTCGAGGAAATCATGCCCAAGAAAAAAGTTGAACCCAAGATAGATGCGCCGCTTTTAAAATGCGGCACTGTGGCCATTATTGGCCGGCCCAATGTAGGCAAATCAACCCTGCTTAATACCATTTTAGGCGAGAAAATTTCCATTGTTTCAAACGTACCACAAACAACACGCAGCCAAATCCGGGGTATTTTTACTGACGAGCGCGGGCAGATTATTTTTATAGATACCCCAGGGATGCATTTGGGCTCTGATGGGATGGACAAGTTTATGAACCGTTCATCTACCGGGGCTATCCAGGGCGTGGATTTGATTATCCATTTAGTAGATAGCAGTGAACGCACCGGCCCAGAAGAAGAGCAGG
>CAZHGK010000024.1:2943-21012 GCA_964532095.1 uncultured Planctomycetales bacterium
CCCTCGCCGCCAGCCCAGCAGCCAGGGCGTGCGCCAGAAGAAGAGCAGGTGGTCAAACAGCGAAAATCCTGCGGCAAGAAAATCATTATTGGTTTAAACAAGGTGGATGTTTCCAAGGGGAAATACGTTTCTGATTACATCAAGATCTGGGAAACCGCGCGCGGCAAACCCATGACAGAAATGACGGATCTGATTTTATTCCCATTATCTGCCCTTAAAGCCGTGCATATTAAAGAATTGATCGATTTGATTTTTACAGAATTGCCCACTGGCCCCATGCTTTATCCCGACGATATCATCACCGATATGCCTCAGCGCATGGCCATTGCGGATACCATCCGCGAAAAATTATTTTTACACATGCGCGAAGAGATTCCCCATTCCATTGCCGTTATCATTGATGAGGTCCTTCCCAAGAAGGGAAAGGTTTTGCATATTAAAGCCACGATTTTTGTGGAACGGCCTTCTCAAAAAGAAATTGTGATTGGCCACAAGGGGGCCGTGCTTAAGGAAGTTGGCACCGAAGCGCGAAAAGATTTGCAGATCATGCTGGAGCACAAGGTTTTCTTGGAATTGTATGTCAAGACCAAGGAAAAATGGCGGGATGATTATAGTTCGCTTGAAGAGATGGGCTATATTTTTGAGTAATGGACAATCATCAAATTGCCCAAATTATTAAAGGGATCCGTCAGGCCATGAAAGAGCTGCCTGATCCGTCGGTGACCTTGGTGGGCAAGAAATACCACAGTCCTTTATTGGTTTTGATTTCATGTTTGTTAAGCTTGCGCACCAAGGATGAAACTACCCTTCCTGCCAGTGAACGGCTTTTTGCCAGGGCCACTACCATTGAAGGGTTTTTGAAATTACCAGTCAAAGAGATTGAGAAATTAGTTTATCCTGTCGGGTTTTATAAAACAAAATCCCGCCGCATTCATGAGATCTGTGAGGATTTAAAGCTCCGTTTTAAGGGTGATGTTCCTGACACCATTGAGGAATTATTGACGCTCAAGGGGGCAGGGCGCAAGACAGCCAATTTAGTATTGACCGAGGGTTCAGGAACGTTGGGCCTATGTGTGGATACGCATGCGCACAGGATTTCCAATCGTCTTGGGTATGTGACGACGAAGACGCCGGAACAAACGGAATTCGCCTTAAGAAAGAAGTTACCGAAGGAATACTGGATCGAATATAATGCATTACTGGTGGTGTGGGGACAGAATGTTTGTAAACCGGTATCGCCGTTATGTTCAACCTGTCCGGTAAAGCATTTATGTGAACGTCGTGAAGTAATTGTTTCAAGGTAATACCGATTTTATCTGCTGGGCCGCAGATAAAACGGTATAAATTCGCACAGGCTGACTTGACGTCGTCCATTAGAAGGCATGGACTCCGTAAGTCAGGTGCTCATTTATGAAATTATTTTTGTACTTCTCAGAAATGATTGGCATGGATGTCCTAGACTCTCGCGGAGAATATTTAGGCGGGGTGCACGACCTTGCCATGAACCCGCAGGGGGATATCTATCCTAAAGCAACGGATTTGATTATCCGTCGAGGAAACTTTAATAAAGAATTTGCCCGCATCCCCTGGGATGATTTAGCGTATATTGAAAATGAAGCGCGTTTAAAACCGGAAGCCAAGCCCGTTGAATTTAGCTGCCAGCCTATTAAGCCAGATTTTGCCATCCGTCGGGACATTCTTGACCAGCAAGTGGTAGACACGGACAACCAGAAAGTTGTGCGAGTCAATGACATTCACTTGCTGCGTGTTGATAATAAATTATATGTAGCCCACGTGGATGTTGGTTTGCGGGGGTTGGTGCGCCGCTTGGAATGGAATACCTTCATAGATTTTGTTGTTAAGAAAATTTCCCCCAAAGCGCCTTATCTGAGCACGGAAGAGTTGATCCCCTGGAAAAATACCCAGGTGTTATCGAGTCTAGGCCAGAAAAAAAGTTTATTAAAACTGGATGTGGCGCGCAGCAAATTATCGGGCTTGCCTCCAGCAGCTTTGGCAGACATTATGCAGGATCTGGATATTTTTGCCCGCATCTCGTTATTTAAAACACTGGATGCAAGCTTACAATTAAGGGTTTTTACTGACCTGGCATTGACAGATAAGGAAGAATTAATTGACCAGTTGCATGAAAGCGAAGTGGCGGCGATTATCCAGAACATTCCGTCGGATGAGGCTGCGGATTTATTGATGAAATTGCCCCGTGAACGGGCGCACCAGTTAATGGGGCTGTTAGGTTCAGAAGCCAATAAGAAATTACGCAAGCTATTGTCGTTTGCCCAATACACGGCAGGTGGTTTAATGACCACGGAATATTTATCTCTTAAACCAGATGCGACAGTGGCAGACGGCATTAAGAAGATTAAAGATAATGTGAATTTTCCCGGGAGCATTTTCTTTTTGTATATCGTCGATGAACAGCACAAGTATTTAGGGACCACCAACCTGCGGCGTTTTTTAAATGAAGACCCAAATAAGAAATTATTGGATACTTCTTATCCGGATCTGGCCTTTGTGTATACGGATGATGATATGGAAACTGTGGCCTTGATGCTTGAGCGTCACAAGTTTTCTTCCATCCCGGTTTTAAATAAAGAGGATATTTTGCAAGGGGTAATTACCATCGACGACGTCATGGAAGAATTAATTTCATTGGTTTGGAGCAAATACAAAGAGAAACTCTAATGGTTAAAAGAATGATCGATAATTTTAAGAAACATCCCACCATGTCCAAGATCCTGCTGTTCTTGTCGATCATGGGGCCAGGGATTATTACCGCGAATGTAGATAACGACGCAGGGGGGATCGCCACCTATTCTTTAGCCGGTGCCCATTATGGGTATACGCTGATGTGGTCAATCCTACCTATTACGATTGCTTTAATTGTTGTTCAAGAAATGTGCGCGCGCATGGCTGTAGCGACGGGCAAAGGCTTGGCGGATTTAATCCGGGAAAATTTTGGCGTTAAGGTGACCTTTTATTTGATGTTGGTGCTGTTTATCGTCAACATGGGTAACGTCGTTGCTGAATTTGCCGGGGTGGCTGCGGCCATGGAAATTTTTGGGGTTAGCAAATATATGTCTGTACCACTCGCAGCGCTTTTTGTCTGGATGCTGGTTGTTAAAGGGAATTATAAGTCGGTTGAGAAAATATTTTTAGTGGCCTGTGTATTTTATATTGCCTATATTATTTCAGGTGTTATGGCCAAGCCTGACTGGGGGGATGTTATTCACCAGACCTTTGTGCCGCATGTGCAGTATGATCTGGGTTATTTTGTCATGCTCGTCGGGTTGGTGGGAACAACCATTGCCCCGTGGATGCAATTTTACCAACAGGCATCCACTGTTGAAAAAGGTTTATTGCCCCAGGATTATAAATTAGTGCGCTTGGATGTGATTGTTGGGTGTGTGATAGCCCCTATTGTTGCAGGTTTTATTGTGGTTGCCTGCGGGGCGACGATGTATCATGCCGGTATTCATATTAATGATGCCAAGGATGCGGCCATTGCCCTTGAACCCTTTGCAGGTATTCATGCCACATGGCTGTTTGCCTTAGGGTTGTTGATTGCATCCTTATTTGCTGCGTCTATTTTGCCCTTATCAACCGCTTATTCCATTTGTGAAGGGATGGGTTGGGATGAAGGGGTGGATAAACGTTTTGAAGATGCCCCGCAATTTTTTGGTTTATATACGGCCCTGATTGTGATTGGTGCAGGGGTTGTTTTATGGCCCAATTTTCCTTTGCTTAAAGTGATGTATTTGTCCCAGGTGGGCAATGGGATATTATTGCCGTTCATTCTTATTTTCATGTTAAAGCTTATAAATAATAAAGATATCATGGGCGAGTTTGCCAATAATCGAATCATGAATGTGATTGCTTGGAGTACGGTAACCATCGTGATTGTTCTAACCTTGATCATGGTTGGCTTCATGCTTGTGCATTAATTTTCCTGCCGCAGTCTTTTAAATTTAGATCAAATCACAAAAATCCATATCACTATATATATCAACACTTAACGGAGTTGATTATTTTGGCACAATATATAAATATGTGGTATCTTTTACCATGCTTAAAAAGAAAGTATGTAACCCGCTTTTAACGACAATTACGCTTTTGACTTTTTTAGTCTCAGCGCTTTTACCTGTGCCCTATGTGGCTGCTCAAACTGTAGCCTTGCCGGCTGTGGGCAGCATGGTTCATTTGAGTCCTGCATTTACACCTTCCCATTTAGTTGGTTTAACCATTCATCCGGATAATGCCTTAAAGTTTGATTTTCTCATTCATCATGGGGATGAGACGTTATCCAGCCAACAGAAAAAAGAACAATACACCAAATTGGTGAAATATTTCTTAGCCTCGTTGACTATTCCTGATGAAGACCAGTGGGTCAACCTTTCGCCGTACGAAAAAGATCGTATTATTAAGGACAATTTCGGTACGACAGAAATGGGGCGGGATTTGTTGGCACAGGATTATATTTTAAAACAAATCACCTCAACGCTTATTTATCCCGAAGAAGAAATAGGGAAGAAATTTTGGCAGAGAATTTATGAACGTGCTCAAAAGGAATATGGCACAACGAATATTCCGGTAAATACCTTTAATAAGGTGTGGATTGTTCCCGACGATGCGGCCGTTTATGAAAGTGGCAATACTGTCTATGTCTTGCGTAATCATTTGAAGGTGCTTTTAGAAGCAGACTATTTGGCTATACAAGAAAATGCTTCTAAAAGCAGCCCGAGGACGAAGGACGAGGGGTTACCACAAGAAAGATCTCTCGCTATCGCTCGAGATGACGCACAGCAAATAGGTAATGATATGGTGCGTCAACTCATCCTCCCCGAACTCGAACGCGAAGTCAATGAAGGAAAGAATTTCGCCAATCTCCGTCAGATCTATAGCGGTATGATTTTAGCGACGTGGTATAAGAAGGCATTAAGAGAATCGTTATTGGCTAAAATTTACGCGAATAAAGAAAAAATGCGAGGACTTGAAGTACAGCCAACCAGGGGACATGTCCCCGAAGGGGCCGTGTCCCCAAGCAGATTGCCAAGCGAGAGAGGGTTGAATGTGAAAACAACCCAGGGAACAGACGATATCGAATACATCTATCAACAATATTTAAAAGCCTTCAAAAAAGGCGTGTTTAACTATATCAAAGAGGACGAAGACAAATACACGCATGAAATTATGCCTCGTAAATATTTCTCCGGGGGGACATTAAAAGGTTATGGTGTTGCTGGCACGCCATTAATTAAGGAATATTCACGCTCAACACCTCCGACGGCAGCCATAGTTCACCAAGCTTTCGACGAAAAGAATAATGTCGATCGAGCGACCATTGCACTCAGTGAACAAAACGCTTTGAGAAGTAGAACAAATGCTGCCATGTCTGCGGAGCCTATACTTTATGGAGGGTTAACGTTAGCTGTTGCTTTGGCAGCGTGGGGGTTTGATCAAAGTCGTGCAGGGAATTATTTATGGCTTTATTCTTTCAAAACAGGTCTAAGTATTAGGAGATTAGATAAGATAACGTATCATCCCCGGGTAGATAGTGGGGATAGAGATCGATTAATGGCCTTACTGGATAAATTACGAACTCCAGAACAACATATAGCAGTTGTGGGAGCGATTATTTCTATCAGTCGAAGTATGAAGTACGGTGAAGATGAGGCTACTATTAAAGGACGCATTAGAAATAAATATCAAAGCTTATTAGTTGAAATAAATAAGCAAATATCTGCCAATTTAAAAGATACGAAACTTACTGAAGAGCAAAGAAGGAAAAAATATCCCTTTGCCTATCGAGCAAGTTTTCAGGAAGCCGTTGTTTTTCAGTTAAAGAGACTGTGGGAAGGGCAGAAGCAAGGGGATATTGCCTTTAAAGAATTTGTCAAAGAGCTTCGTGAACTTTTCTTGAATTCTCGCCATGAAAAAGTACAACAGGCGGCATATGGGATTCTTTCGGTCTTAGTTAAAGGTTTTAGGGAGTTTTCACGCAAAGTCTTAGAAGGATTGCCGTCAGATGCTCCTTGGAAGGAACAATATCAAGCCTTAAAAGCAGCTTTTTTATCTATGAAACCGTCTAATGCCATGACAATTGATCAAGCTCATTCAGTTCGGAACCAAAGTGCAGCGATGCATTCAATGGAAGGTATTTTTACTTATCATTTGAAGTTATTTGTTCAAGGCGATCGAGCAGCTCGATTTGTGGCCCTGCAAGGGATAGAGACAGGATTTGAACGACGTCCGCATATGGATAGAACGGCTGTATTGGAAGAATTAGTGAAGCTATACGATGATCCGTACAATGATGACGATCTTCGAAGCAAGATTATTTCGATGATTCTTACTTCAAATTTAAGTCTGGATGTGGTTGCAAACTTTGCAAAGAAAGTTTTAATAGAAGTTCCAGTTTCCGCTTTTGCTCAGAAAAGGGCATTGATCTATTTAGAAGGTGGTATTCAAATGTTTCGTATAGACACCCATCAACGCTTGTCCCCTGAAAAGGCTAAAGTGTATTATGAACTGCTTCTGCCATTTGTATATACTTCAGACTTGGATTTAGTTGGGGCATCTTTAAGGGCATTGCGATTTTTAAATGAAATCCAGGAGGAAAGTGTTCCATCCTTATTCTCAAGTCTGTCGGACGGACTTTTTAAGAAGAGGTTACAAGTTTTATTCAATCAATGTTTACAAGTGATTAAACAAACGGTAGAAACTTATGAAGAGAATCTATATTTATTTCAGGAACATTCAACAGACCCAGATGAGATAAGGAAACGTTGGCAATCCCAAAGAAACGAAGCTTTTTTTCTTGGTGAAATCATTTTGAGTTTGATCAAATCTCTAGGGATGGAAGAGGAATTGGAGATTTCTGGTGTAGAGGATAGGGTTACGAAAACTTGGCCCAAACCACGTAGTATGGCAAGTCCTGAAGATTTAATGGATTTGAAAGATATTATGAATAAAAGTGATGCTCCTTTAGATTATTTGAATGGCCTATTTACCAAGTATAATGTTGTTTTTTGGGGTTCAGAAGTTCATTCTTCCTCAAACACCCGTTCAATTCCTTCCATTTTGGCCAGCTTGGCTAATGAGCATACAATAGATTATGTTGCATTACCCTTTACGCCTGAGGAGGGAAATGAATTTGAGAAATTTCTAAAAGCTAAATTCGGAGAAGTATTATGGCCCTACAATTATGTTGGGAAGGATTTTTGGTCATTCTTTAAGATGTTTGATCTGAGAAATTTATCTGAGGAAGAAACTGGTTTATTATCCCAAGTTATTCAAATGTCGATGGATACGCACGATATATTTGCTCCGCTTTTGGGAAAGGTCAAATTCATTTATTATGGGTCCGAGAAGAAAAGTCATGAAGGAGATGTGGGGCAGCAACAAATGGGGGGGCCAATTATTGAAAAAGCCGATCAAGGAGCACATATTCTAGTATTTGGTCAAACCCATGCCGTAGCTAAAATACCTCTTATCAATCCCGCTTCCTTAGGAGCGGTCCATTCCGTTGCCCATGAAGTAAGGCAAGGGATATCAAGTCTTCTCACAGAAAAGGTAGGTTCTATCTTTGTGATAGGGAAAGATGATGTTGATAATCACAATGGGCTTCGTCCATTATCGTTTAGTTTTATTGATGATGTGAAGCCTGCATTCGGTATGAATGTGAAAGGAACACACTTAGAACAGATGAACTTTGACTTCTTTAGCCCAGAAAAAATAGTAGAGGCATGGGATGGGATCATTATTTTTGACCGTAACCCGTCAGATAGTGGAGATGGCGGAGGAGGGCCACGTACGGATATTCCAACCGCGCCCCCAGGGGGTAAAACACAGAAGAAAGATGAAAAATTAGAAACAGTAAATGCCGCCATGCAATCTCCATTCCTAGCAGTACCAATTCAGGAATTTCTACAAAAATTTTTGAACCAGTATTTTATGAAACAAAAAGGGAATTTGCGGTTGATGACAATTAATGAAGTGCGTTTTGGTGATAAAGTTGAAGTGATTAGGAAGAAAAAAAGTTTTAATATTGATATTGTGATTCCCCAAAATTGGTTCATACCGTTGATTGACACAATACGTCAGCTTAGTTTAGCTACCGAAATGGACAAAGCAGAGGCTTTAGCTTTGTCTGACAGGCTGATGGCAGCAGTTAAAAATAATGGTTATCTTATCCAAGGGCCGGTTATGAGCCCTGATCAAGCCAGGAAAGCCAGGGAAGAGGGGAATTTATTATTGAATTATCATGTTGTGCCACCTGAGGCATTGGAAGCTGTCGGTGTGACATTTAGACGGGATATGAAGGATGCCGATTGGAGAAATTATGTTACTTTGTATTCTCATTTGGTATACGGTAAACAAGTAGCGGTAAAAAATGGCAAGCCAATGTTAGAGTATCTTTTGGACAAACAAACTCCTGTGCTTGTAGGTGACTATATTGTTTCTTCTAAAATTATCGCCGAGTCTATGCAAGGGGTTAAAAATATAGAAGACTATGTGTTGTTAATCATTACTGATGAAATTCCAATTTTATTTCTTAAAAATTATACTCGTTTTTTTGAGTTTTTAGCGAAGTTGTCCTTGGATGATATTAGAAGGGGTAATTATGAAGATGGCTTTAACAAAGCCAGGGTAGTATTAAGTTCAGTTGAAAGAGGAGAAATTATTGATTCTTTGATCTGGAAAAAGCAATTTGATTTAGCCGAAAACCTGGCTAGGACTTTTCAATTTGCACCTGAATCAGCAGAATCTATTTTAAGAAAGATCAAAGCTGCGCGAGAGAAGAACTCTGCGATGATTCAAGAAAATGTCGGGGGGATTGATTTTAATTCCAAGAATTTACATTTGCAGATCAAACGTGATGGCCGAGGAGTTCCCTTACCATTAAGCCAGCAAAATATGGCGCAATTAAGTAATATTGAAGGCTTTATTCCAACCGTAGAAGACATTCAACCCGCCCTTGGTCTACCCATTTTTGCTGAATTACAGAAGATTATGCCTTGAATTTAGGCCATTAAACTCTGTATTTTTTGTGCTTTGCGGTCTGTAGAAAAATTGTTAGAATCTATATAACTGAAAGGGAAAATAATGGCTTTTAGTCACGTTAAGATAGATCATTCAAGAATGAAAGAATTTTGTCGTAAGTGGATAATCAAACTAATGGCCCTTTTTGGGTCAGTCTTAAGGGATGATTTTCGACCTGATAGCGATGTGGATGTCATGGTATCTTTTGCTCCTGATATCGACTGGTCTTCTTATGATTATTTTGCCTTGTTAGATGAAATCAAAGATTTATTTCAAAGGCCTGTTGATGTAGTCCACGAAGAAGCTATACGTAATCCCATTAAAAATCGATGTATGCACGAGCACATGGAGATAATTTATGAGTCCTGAAGACAGGGACATGGGGTATGTGTGGGACATCTATGATGCTTGCGCTGACACCATAGAATTTATGGGCAAGATAAAATATGTGGACTATGAACGCAATAAAATGTTGCGTAGCGCCGTAGAACGTAAATTGGAAATTATCGGCGAAGCAGCCAAGAAGATTCAAGTGGATTTCAAGCAACGCTACGCGATTATTGAATGGCATAAAGCTATTGGATTAAGAAATATTTTGGCACATGAATATGGCGCGGTCAGGCATGAAATTATTTATGCCATTGTAACGCGTAATATCCCTACCCTGTTTGAGCAGATGAAGAATATCCTGACTGAACACAATGAATTGAATAAATAACCAGCCAAAAATAGTTATAGCATTTTTGTGAAAATTTGATAAATTTATATCGTTAATTACCCGTAATTGGGGACCCTTTATGTTCGACGGGGTTCCTTTATTTTTTGGGATATAAAAAATAAACATGACCTATACGATTGGCATCACATATGATTTAAAATCCGACTGGCAAGCGTCGAAGAATGATCCTATCGACGCTGCGGCCGAGCTTGATGGCTCAAAAACCGTCGATGCGCTTAAAGGTGCATTCGAATCTGCTGGCCATAAGGTGGTTTTAATTGGTGGAGCACGCAATTTACTCAAGAAAATTGCCGCCAATGATTTAAAGGTCGATCTGGTATTTAATATTTCTGAAGGTTTTCGTGGCCGCAATCGTGAATCTCAAGTTCCAGCTATTTTAGATTTATACAATATTCCTTTCGCCGGTGCGGATGCTTTGACGCTGGGTGTGACCTTAGATAAGGTCGTTGCCAAGAAATGTTTTATCGCGGATAAAGTTCCAACGGCGCGCTATTTTAAAGCGACATTGGAAGATAATTTAGAAGAACTCAATACCATTGGCTTCCCATTGTTTGTTAAAACATTGCACGAGGGAACATCCAAGGGGATTACAGATCAATCCCGTGTAGAAAACATGGCCCAATTAAAAAAACAGGTTGAGCATATTAATGTGAATTATAAACAACCAGCCTTGGTTGAAGAATTTATTAAAGGCAGTGAATATACTGTCGGTGTAATTGGTAATAATCCTCCTGTTGCGCAAGCGGTTGTGCAGTATAATATTGGAGGCAGTGCCAAAGCTGGCGATGCTTTTTATTCCTACCGTCATGTGGCAGAGAAATTAGTCGAGCATGTGTGCCCGGCGCCCATTGATGAAAAGTTTGCCAAGAAATTGCAGGACATTGCTGTGAAGGCGTACAGTTCAGTTGATTGCCGGGATTTTGGTCGTGTGGATTTTCGTGTGGATTCCAAAGGTAATCCATATGTGTTGGAAATCAATCCTTTACCCAACTTAAGTCCGGATGATGTTTTTGTATTATTCGGCAAAGTAGCTGGGTTGTCGTATAACCAGATCATCAACATGATCTTAGACGAGGCATTACATCGACTTGGCCTCGCCCAAAGGCAAGAAAGTTATCAACGATGAATAATCTCACCATTGGTACAGCGCCACAAATCCCATTAACCGCCAGTGAAGAGCGTATTTTAAAATTGTTTCCGGGCGCCACAACCGCTGATTGGGAAGATTGGCGTTGGCAAATCCGTAACCGTATCCGCACCCTGGATATGGCAGAGAAAATTTTTAAATTAACGGATAATGAAATTAAAGGGATTAAAGGTGCAGGTGATAAGTTAACGATGTCCATTCCGCCGTACTGGGCATCCATTATTGATCCTAAAGACCCTGCATGTCCAATTCGTTTGCAATCGATACCACAAGGCCACGAATTTGAAACAGCCGACGAAGAATTATTAGACCCGTGCGGAGAAGAAGGTTCCTCCGCTGTTAAAGGTTTGGTGCACCGTTATCCAGACCGCGTGTTGTTTTTAGTCAATGAAATGTGCGCCATGTATTGCCGCTACTGCACCCGTTCACGCATGGTCGGCGACGGTAATCATACGCTCAATTTATCGACGTATGAACCAGCGCTCAATTATATCCGTGCGCATAAGGAAATCCGGGATGTTTTAATTTCTGGGGGAGATCCTTTGACATTAGCTGACCGCACTCTGGAGTTTCTAATCTCTAGTTTAAAGGCCATCCCGCACGTCGAATTTGTGCGTATTGGGACTCGCATTCCGGTCACCATGCCTCAACGTGTGACACCGGAACTTTTAGCGATGTTTAAGAAATATTCTCCGATTTGGATGAGTGTTCACTTTAACCATCCTAAAGAAGTGACGGCCCGGGTTAAACATGCCTGCAATATGATTGCAGATACTGGTATTCCCATGGGTAGCCAGACGGTGTTATTGCGCGGTGTTAATGACAAACCGGAAATCATGAAGAAACTTTTTCATGAATTACTTAAAATCCGTGTGCGTCCATATTATATCTACCAATGTGATCCAATTGTTGGTTCAAAGCATTTCCGTACCACGGTTGAGACGGGTATTAACATTATGGAACATTTGCGCGGACATACCACAGGGTATGCAGTGCCCACCTATGTCATCGATGGGCCAGGTGGTGGTGGTAAAATACCTGTGTCACCGAACTACGTTGTCTCCAAAGGCAAGGGTAAAACTGTGGTACGTAACTATAAAGGTAAAGAATATACCTATATAGATCCAGTCTATTAAGTGGTTCGACGGGCTCACCATTCAATCAGGGGCGTCTTAAAAATAGGTAGACGTCTTAAGTTTTTGTACTATAATAGTTTTTCTAAATTAACCAAACTAAGGAGCAGTGATCAGTGATGTTGGAAGTCAAAATTAGCGACAAAAATAGTTTCGAGAAGGCCTTACGTCAGTTCAAAAAGCAATGCCAAAAAGACGGCTTTTTAGTGGAATTAAAAGAACGTCGTTTTTACACAAAACCTTCCGAACGCAAGCGCAAAAAAGGCAAGCGTTCATAAGCTTACTGGCTTTTTGTACCATTTCTTAAAAGGGCGGCTTAAAAAGCCGCCCGTATAATTTATGATCAAGGTCAAACGCGCGCTCATCTCAGTTTCTGATAAAACCGGCCTGGCCGATTTTGCCCGTGGCTTGCATAAGCTAGGTGTACAAATCCTTTCAACAGGCGGAACGGCTGCTTTATTACGTTCCAATCATATTCCCGTCATTGAAGTTAGCGATTATACTAATTTCCCGGAAATGCTTGATGGTCGGGTCAAAACCCTGCATCCGAAAATTCATGGCGGATTATTGGCTGTGCGCGATAATCCCGAACACATGAAGCAAATTCAAAAGCAAAACATCGGCTTAATTGACATGGTCGTTGTTAATCTATATCCCTTTGAAAAAGTGACCCAAAAGAAAAACGTTTCATTAGAAGATGCCATTGAAAATATTGATATTGGCGGTCCTTCAATGTTGCGTTCCGCTGCTAAGAATTATAAAAGTGTGGCGGTGATTTGTAATCCTGCCCGTTACAATGATGTTTTAAATGAATTAAACAATAATAGCGGCATCCTTTCTGATCCAGTCCTGACACAATTAGCCATTGAAGTATTTGAACGCACATCCACCTATGATGCGGCCATCCATGCTTTCCTAAATAATCGCTTTAAGGGGACAAGCGCATTTTCTTCTTTTGAAAAAGAGATCAGTTTGCAGTTTAGCAAGGTGCAGGATTTGCGTTATGGCGAAAATCCTCACCAGGCAGCTGCCTTGTATGCTGACCTGCCTGCCGGCAGGCAGGCGCCAAAAATCGGATTGCCTAATTTAAAGCAGCGCCACGGCAAGGAATTGTCATTTAACAATATTTTTGATTTGCAGGCAGCTGTTGAAATCGTGCGGGATTTTGATGAACCTACAGCGGTCATCATCAAACACAATAATCCGTGCGGAGTGGCCAGTGATAAGGTCTTGAATAAAGCCTTTACCAAGGCTTTAAAATGCGACCCCTTATCCGCCTTCGGCGGGATTATTGGTTTAAATAGGGCAGTAGATGTGAAAACGGCCCAGGCGATTTCTAAAAGTGGTTTTATGGAATGTGTGATCGCGCCATCTTTTGAACAAGGGGCTTTTGATATCTTGTCTCAGAAAAAGAATCTGCGCTTGTTGGAATTGGATATCCACGGCTTATCGAACGAGAAATTTGATTATAAAAAGATTTTCGGTGGACTATTATTGCAAGAAAAAGATAATCGTCATCTTACCACCGACGATATAAAGATTGTTACCACAGTTAAGCCGACCAAGGCCCAATTAGCAGCCATGGTTTTTGGCTGGCATATCATTAAGCATGTGAAATCCAATGCCATTGCCTTAGTTAAAGGCACGCAAACCGTTGGGATCGGCGGTGGACAAACCAGCCGGGTGGATTCTGCTATTCATGCCATTCGTAAAGCAGGCGCTGCCGCCAAAGGTAGTGTTCTTATCTCTGATGCCTTCCTTCCTAAGGCTGATACTGTGACCATTGCTGCCAAGGCAGGGGTCAAGGCGATTATTCAAACCGGCGGGTCCATTATGGACAAAGAAGTGATTGCCGAGGCGAATAAGCGGAAGATTGCCATGGTGACGACGGGGCTGCGTCATTTTAAACATTGATTGCTAAAGATTTAAATTGAACACCCGGCATATTTCTTCCTCGCCAACCCCCCTAACCCCCACAACACACGCACGTCGCTCGTTTGGCGTTAAGGTTTGTGGTGATAAGTTGTTCATGGAAACAGGGAAGCGTGTGGCGGGGGCTGTTGGCATCGTCAGAAACATGCCTAAGGGTGTTCTTCTCAAACTTCTATGTCAGCTCTCGATTATTTAAATACATTCACAAATTTTGAAATGCATTTGAATAAGGTGGATGCGTCGAATTTCAGCCTTGAACGCATGACTGCCTTGCTTAAAGCATTAGGTGATCCGCAAAAGGATTTGAAAATCATCCACGTCGCCGGTACAAAGGGCAAGGGATCGACCTGCGCATTTCTTTCATATATTTTAGCGACGGCAGGGTATAAGGTGGGCTTGTACACATCGCCTCATATCCATCAGGTCAATGAACGCATCCGCATTCTGGATAAAAAGATTTTAGATAGTGATGACGACTTGGCAGGCCAAATCAGCAATGCCGAATTAGACGAAATTGTAGAATGGATGCGTCCTCATACCGAGGCAATCAGAAATAAACAGGGTTTAACCTATTTTGAAGTGTTAACAGCTGCGGCCCTGGTGTATTTTCATCGACGGAAAATGGATTGGGTTATTTTGGAAACCGGATTGGGCGGCCGCTTGGATGCCACCAATGCCGCGCACAGTTTAATTGCCGTGATTACGCCCATTAGCTTAGACCATACGCATATTTTGGGAAAAACGGTTGAGGCAATAGCTGTAGAGAAAGCGGCGATAATCAAAAGTTTTGAGCAAAGGGTGGTTGTAGCCCCACAAGATCCTAAAGCAATGGAGGTTATCCTTAAGCGTTGCCAGGAATTTAATTTGCCGGTGGTGGTGGCAGACCCAAATCAATGTGAATTATCAGAAATTAATTTGGAAGGCGAGCATCAAAAGATCAATGCGGCGTGTGCGGTATATGTGGCCACATTACTGCACAATTGGGGACACAAAATTAGTTTGTCAGATATCCAGCAGGGTTTAAGGCAAACCCGCTGGCCAGGACGTTTTGAAATAATATCTCGAAATCCGACGGTGATCTTAGATTGTGCGCATAATCAGGCTTCAGCCTTGGCCTTAGCGCAGACAATCACAAATCAGTATCCTCAATCTAAAGTCACAGCGATTTTAGGTTTCTCGTCGGATAAGGATGTGAAGGCAATTATTGATGCGTTAAAATCCGTCGTGCATCATTTTATTTTTACTCAGGCCCAACATAGCCGCGCGTATGCTTTTGATTCATCGTTGTTAAAACAATGGATGACTGATCAATCATGGGAAATAGTCAATGACGCAGCGGATGCCATAGAACGAGCTAAGCAAAAAATACAAAATAGTGATATTATCATTGTTGCTGGATCTATCTTTCTTGTAGCAGAAGTAAGGAAGTTATTGTTAAATTTGGAATGATTTTTGGGTGACGTGAGGCGAGCTGGCTTGGAGCGGACGGACCAGAATGTGTATCACATGAGGGAAACCCCGGTCCCAAAGGGCTAGCTTACATAAACTAAAACAGGAGCACCAAGCCCGAGCCGATACGTCAGGACCCAAAAATCAATAGAGAACTATGTATCAATATCAAGGTATCGACGACACAATTGTAGCTATTGCAACAGCCCAAGGTCCTGGCGCTGTAGGCATCGTGCGTCTAAGTGGGGCAAATGCTATTGCTGTTGCCGATCAAATCTTTCAAGCGAAACGTCAAAAGCCATTGGCTGAATTACCTTCCTACCGCGTGTACTTTGGATGGGCGTGTGATAGCGAGAATGCCGTTATTGATGAAGTTTTGGTAACATTAATGCGTGCGCCGCGTAGCTATACCGCCGAGGATGTGGTGGAGATTAACTGCCATGGGGGAGCTGCAGCTTGCGAGGCCGTACTTAAAGCAGCGCTTAAAAAAGGGGCCCGTTTAGCAGAACCCGGTGAATTTACCAAGCGAGCGTTTTTAAATGGCCGTCTGGATTTGGTGCAGGCCGAGGCTGTTTTAGATTTAATTAAAAGTAAAACGGATCAGGCGCTGCGGTTAAGTACGCATCAGTTAAAAGGGGAGTTGTCATTAAAGCTTAATGCCATCCGTGAGCAATTGATGGCGCTTTTTATTCAAATGGAAGCGGTGATCAATTTTCCCGAGGATGATATTGATGTGCAAATTAGAATTCAGGGTAAGGAACGTTTAAGTAAGATCATTAAAGAGTTTGAAGGTATTTTAAAAGGTAGTCATCAAGGTCAATTAATCCGTGAAGGCGTGCGTTTGGTGTTGTGTGGTTTGCCGAATGCGGGCAAATCGTCGTTACTGAACGCCTTATTGCGTCAAGAACGGGCGATTATTTCACCCGTCGCTGGAACCACCCGTGATGTGATTGAAGCTGAATTTGCTCTCGATGGCATTGTATTTAAAGTTGCCGATACCGCTGGTATTTTAAGTCCGCGTGATGAGATTGAACAAGAAGCAATTCGTCGTAGTTTCGTATATATCGATGGGGCAGATGTAGTTTTAATTGTGATTGATGCGTCAAAATCATTAACAGATCAAGATCGCACTTTAATTGAACGTGCGGCTAATCGTCCAACACTTGTGGTTTTAAATAAAATTGATTTAGCAAAAGTAATTAATGAAGAACAGGTTAAAGCGGTTAATCCTAAGGCTATTTGTGTAGATGTGAGTGCGTTAAAGGGGGATGGATTAAAGAATTTGGAAGCTGCATTATTGAAAGCCGTGAAAGGATATGAAGGGGATACATCGGTTGTGATGGTGAGTAATATCCGTCAAATTCAAGCGTTAGAAAAAGCGCGCGATTTGGCACAGGAAACAGCGGACTGTTTAACTAATAAAGCGCCTTTAGAAGTAATCAGTGAAACGATCAAATCCGCAGTAAATCAATTAGATGCTATGACTGGCCGCAATATTGATGATGATCTAATTGACCGCATTTTTAGCGAATTCTGTATTGGCAAGTAGGCCCTCCCGTAATTGGCATATATCTAGATTATATGGTATCTTTTGAGCATGTTTCGTAAAATAGTCATATTTTACCTATTAGCCTGCTTTTTGCCTTCGGGGATAGCATTTCCACAAGCTGCTGGGGCGCAAGCAGTTATGCCTGTGCCTGGAAGCATGGTTGGGTTGAGTTCCAGCTACAGCCCGGCTGTGCTTCGAGGCATTAAACTCGATCCTACCAATCCATTGCGCTTTAATTTCTTTTTGGACCAAGGGGATTCCCTCCCCCAACAAAATGGTGGGGAGGGTAAGGGAGGGGGGAAAGAACAATTAAAAAACGAAGCCAACAAACTCATCAAATACTTCCTTGCCTCATTAACTATCCCAGAAGAAGACCTCTGGGTTAACCTTAGCCCTTACGAAAAAGATCGCATTGTGCCTAAAGAATTTGGCGAAACAGAAATGGGTCGTGATCTATTAGCTCAAGATTATCTGCTTAAACAAATTACTGCATCACTTATTTATCCAGAGAGTGAAACAGGTAAGAAATTTTGGGATGAAGTATACAAACAAGCTCAAGCCAAATATGGAACCACCAATATTCCCATTAATACATTTAACAAAGTGTGGATTGTGCCTGAGAAAGCAGTTGTGTATGAGAACAACGGAGTAGCGTTTGTTTTAGAGAATCATCTGAAGGTGATGCTAGAGGAAGATTATTTAGCTACTGAGAAAAACCAACGCCAACCTGGTGACAGAGCTGCGAAGCAGACCTGTTACCAAGCCGATTGCCAAGCAAGTGAGGTAACGAATACGGAAGCACCCCAGGTAAATCACCAAACGAATAGTATTAGCTCTCAAATCATCCGCGACATTGTCATTCCTGCCCTCACCAAAGAAATCAACGAAGGCGCTAACTTCGCTCAACTCAGACAAGTCTTTTACTCACTTATCCTCGCTACTTGGTACAAGAAAAAGATCAAAGACAGTATTCTTAATAAAATCTATTCGGATAAGCATATGGTGAATGGACTACAGCCAACCCGCCAACCAGGGGACATGTTCAATAATAAAGTTACGAAGA
>CAZHGK010000025.1:0-7277 GCA_964532095.1 uncultured Planctomycetales bacterium
TGGTCAAAGGTGATCGTGTCATTAACTGCTGTCACCTTGCGTAATTGATAAAATGTCGTCGATCCCGTAAAAGATTGCGCGGTCCCATCCAGGGTCACCTTCCCATTGGAAGTATTAAACGTTCCAGCACTATGCGTCCAACTCCCACCGACAGTAAAGGCGGTATTTGTTATTGAACTCGGTGCTGTTAATGCCCCTGCGGTTATGTTGACTGCCCCGTCAACATCCACAGTCCCTGCCGTTGTGACCAATGTCCCACCGCTGACCGTCAAAGACCCATACACCTTAAGCGCGTCTGCGCCAATGGAGAATGTATCTGGTGTGGCATTGGTATCGTGGATGTATAAATTGTAAAACACATTATCCGCAGGAGTGGTGATGGTGATATTGCTGGTAATATTATGCGTATCTATCGTCCCGTCTCCATTGCCTAGATATTCAAATGTCCCGGAATCCGTATCGGTCGTAGCGATCGTCACCGTCTCAGACCCGAACATTTTAATCGTTCCATCGTTAGATAAGGTGCCAGTCACTATTAAATTCCTGCCATTTAACGTCATTGACTTGCCTGCAGCAATGGTCAAATTCGCCAGGTTTGTATCCGCCGTCGTCAACGTTGGCATATTCGTTGCCCCGACAGGAATAATAACTGAATCCCCTGGTGCAGGAACAAAGCCAAAATCCCAGTTAAATGGATTTTCCCAATCGGTCGGGCCACCAGCGTCGCCACCCTGCCACGTCAATGTCGTCGCTGTAAAGCTCCAGTGGGTGGTATTGCTTCCGGTTGATGTGCTACCACCAACTAACAAAAGGCCACCAGTTGCATCTGCATCCTGCACATTTAAATATTGGAATGTTTGGGCCCCACCAGCGTTTAAACGCATTGGGGCCTGGACTGGCGAGTTAGTACTGCGCAAATTCATGATATTCCCGCCGCCAGAAGCTCCTTTTAAAGTCAAATGATGGGTAATAACCTGGGGACCAACAGAGTCAATCGTCAACGTCCCTCCCGGCGTCTGTTTGGTTAATTCATAAAATGTCGTCGTAGAACCCAGGATTTGCTGATTAGTCCCATCCAGGGTGACAATCGCTGTCCCTGGCGTAAAGGTGCCTGTATTATTCCAATCATTTCCAACCGTCATATTAATGCTATTGGCATCAAACGTCCCTGAACTATTGGTAAAATCATGATTGATATCAATCACATTTGTCAGCTGTATCGTACCAGCACCTGCATGGGTAAGATTATAAAAAGCATTTGCCAGACCACCGGTATTTAATGTTTGAACACCCGCAGTGGCGTTAAATGTAACAGTTCCAGTTCCAGAATCAAAAATACCCGAATTAATCCAATTTCCCGAAAGGGTAATTGACCCGGAAGAAATCGCCAAGGTCCCTAAATTTGTGATATTGCCAGGAACAGTTAAACTGCAGGAATTGACGTCGAGGGAACAGCCCGCAGGCACAGTAATGCTGGCTGCGAACAGCTGTGAGCTGGACAAAACTAAAATTGCCAGGGTTAAAAGAAATCTTTTAAACAACAACGCCCCCTATCATAAATCTAAATATAAGAATTCTAACTTATATTCTATTAGATTTAATAGGGGGCTCAATATATGTTTAGGATTTTTTACTGCTTGCTTACGGAAGCAGGCTCCGTCCCGATGTTCTTATTCGGGGCTATGCCTGCCAAGCCTTTAATTTTAATGGCCACACGTAAATGGATGGCTTCATTTTTGGCATTCTTAAACTCATAGACAAAACGATCAAGGGCAAATTGACCTTTATTTAAATAATCAAATTTGCTGCCCGGGTCATAGGCAATATCCCCATTCTTAAGCAATTTTACCTTGCCTTTAGTTAACATTGTACTTAACCCGGTGATGGTAAACACTCCCCCACGGCCACTGGATAATCCAGCTAACAATTTCTTGGCTGGAATGACTACCGATTCCCCTTCACCGGTCACAACAGTTCCTTTAAAATCAATTTCCAAAGGTTCATCGCTTTTTTGTTCCCCAACATTAACCGACACTGTTCCCGTCGAAGAAGCACCAGAGCTATCCGTAACTTGAAAACCAAACTGGTCATTACCCATGTAATCTTTTGCAGGCGTGTATCGCAAATCCGGCGCCTGTCCGGAAAGTGTCCCGTGAGATGGGCTTGACGTCACGTTGAAGTTCAACATGTCCCCATCCACATCCTGGGCACTTAAACGAACAGACACACTGGTATTCACACTTGTATTTGCTTTCAAATTATCGGCAACGGGAGCATCATTGGCATTTGTGACCTGGATGTTGACTATAGCACTATCGGAATCGACATTCCCATCATTAACCTTGAAGGCAAAAATATCTGAGCCAGAAAAATCCTTATACGGGGTGTAAAGTAAATCTGGAGCAGCCCCACTTAATGTTCCGCGTTGAGGAACACTCACTAACTTGTAGGTTAAGGTCCCCCCATTTTGCGCAACACCTGTCAACTTGATGGCTGTTGCCTGATCTTCTGTCGCAGAAACTGTTTGCCCATGGGCTGTTGGTTTCTTTGAATTCTTCTTTTTATTCTTGCTGTCAGATGAAGCTTGAGATGTTTCATTCTGATTAGCAGTATTTGCATTTCCCGTCGAGGAATCAGCATTTTCTTTTTGGGCATTACTTGAATCCGCAGTGCTACCACTTGAACCTGAAATAACGGATATCCCTCCACCCGATGAAGAATAAACCGCACTGACATTAACCGTAACTGTTGCCACGTTTGAATCAGCAATACCATCGTTGACCTTATAGGTAAAACTATCTGTTTCAGTAATGTTATTTGAAGACAAATAGGTCATCGTGCTGCCAGAGCCTGTCAACTTGCCCTTCTTCGGCTGTTGCACAACTGTATAGCTTAATGTATCTCCATCTTCATCTGTTGCCTCCAAAGCAATATCGACGGAAGATTTTCCATTGACACTGGCGGTTTTATTTTTTGCCACAGGTGCTTTATTTGTTTTGCGCACATCAATAGTAACTGTTGCCGTATTTGAATCAGACTTTCCGTCGCTGACACTATAGGTAAACGTGTCTGTGCCGCTAAAATCAGTCCTTGGGGTGTACGTTAAATTCGGAGCTTTGCCACTTAAGAAGCCACTGCCTGGCTGGCTTTCAACACCATAGGTCAACTTATCTCCATCTGCATCCGTACCTAATAATGTGAAGCTCTTGGTAACATTCTTTTCTGTTGCAACAGACAGGCTATTCGCCACTGGCTTGTCTTCGACGGCCGTTATATTAACTGTCACTGTTGCAACATTGGAATCCTTATCACCGTCGTTGGCTTTAAATGTAAAGGTATCCTGGCCATTTAAATCCGCCTTTGGAGTATACGTCAAGCTTGCACCACTTCCACTTAACGTCCCTTTACTTGGATTGCCGACGATGATGTATTTCAAATTATCTCCTTCAATATCCGTAGCCTGTAAAGTCACCGACGTTTGCGTATCTTCACTTGTTGTAATTGTTTGCACTGAAGCCACAGGAGCCTTATTCACATACTTCACCTTAATTGTAATAGTTGCTTCATTGGAATTTGATGTCCCGTCGCTGACTAAGAATTTGAATTCATCATTGCCAAAATAATCTGTTTCTGGAGTATAGGTCAAATTGGGAGCTGTACCACTTAATTGCCCATGGGCAGGTTGCAAGAAAACATCATAAGTTAAAACATCTCCGTCGGGATCCTTGGCAAATAACGGGATTGACACAGGGATATTCTGGCTCGTTGTAATTAAACCAGGAAAGGCGCTGTTTGGGCTTGGGTCATATTCCTTATCAGGATCCTGAGCAAAAGCTGCAGGCGCATCATTAACCGCATTGACCACAATTTTGACTTCAATAACATTGGAATCCGCTTTACCGTCGTTGACTTTAAACGTAAAGGTATCAACCCCATTGTAATTGTAATCCGGCACATATGAAATATTAGGCGCTACTCCTGAAATTGTTCCATGGGCTGGAGCACGGACAATGCTGTAGGTTAACACATCGTCCTTATCCGTATCTGTCCCACCTAACACAATGTCAACAGACTCATCTTCATTGACCGCCACATCATCATTCTGTTGGGCCACAGGCGCATGGTTCACATGCGCAATTTCCACATTCACCGTCGCTGTATTTGAATCCACAGAACCATCATTGACTTTAAACGTAAAGCTATCCTTCCCAAAATACCCCGCTTCTGGCTTATAGGTGAGGTTAGGAGCGCTGCCAACTAACTGGCCATGCGCAGGATCACTAACAATGCTATACGTTAAAGCATCATGGTCCACATCAGTCGCTTTTAAGACAATATCCTTATTAACTTCTTCACTGGCAGCAACATTTTGACCTTCAGCAGCAGGAGCATCATTGACAGGAGCCAGGCTGATTGATATCTTTCCGGTGCTCGAATCAGAAAGACCGTCATTGGCTTTAAATGTAAAACTATCCGCACCGTTAGCGTCAGGGCCAGGCGTGTACACCAAATTCACGCCACTGCCACTTAATGTCCCCTTGGTTGGTTGGGCAACAATACTGAAGGTTAAAACATCTGCAGGATCATCATCATGCCCCGTTAAGGTGATCGATAACGCCTTATCTTCTTCACCAGTCAAATCCTGATTATCAACCTTTGGGATATTATTGACGCGGATGACTGAAATCAACACCGTTCCATTAGCCTCTAATTCTCCGTCGCTGACTTTAAAGGTAAAATTGTCCAAACCAAAATAATTGTTTTGTGGGGTATAAGTAAAATTCGGGGCTGTGCCGGTTAAAGCCCCATGAGAAGGCTGGTTCACGATCGTATACGTTAATGAAGCACTATCCACATCCGTCGCTGTTAACGTAATCGGCTTAGACGTGGCTTGCGCTGTAGTAATATTCTGATCGCTGGTTGTTGGCGCATCATTAACCGCTGTCACGGTAATTGCCACATTAACCACACTGGAATCTGCAGCACCATCATTGATCTTGTAAGTAAAACCATCGGTCCCATTGTAATTTGCCGTCGGAGTGTATGTTAAATTAGGCGCTGTGCCACTAAGCGCCCCGTGGCTGGGACCACTAATCACATTAAATGTTACAGCAGATTCCACATCTGAACCATTTAAGATTATTGCTTTAGCTGTATCTTCTGCGGTTGTAACACTTTGATCAGTTCCCGTTGGAATATCGTTGACCGCCAACACTGAAATATTAATGGTCCCTGGTGTTGAATCTGAATTACCATCGTTGACCTTGAATGTAAAGCTATCTGTGCCGTTATAATTAGAGGATGGCGTGTATGTCAAGTTGGGCATCGTGCCAGACAGAGTCCCGTGTGTTGGGCTACTGGCTAAAATATATGTCAGGCTTGCCCCTTCTGCATCAGTCCCAGACAACAAAATCCCCCGGGCAGCATCTTCATTTGTTGCCACATTCTGGCTGTTGGCAATTGGCGGGTCATTAACCGCATTCACCTGAATACTAATAACAACTGCTGTTGATGAAACCTTGCCATCGCTGACTTTAAACAAAAAGCTATCAGACCCGCTATATTCTGCAGCTGGTGTATAGGTAACATTTGGGGCTGTACCAGTTAATGTCCCGTGAGTAGGCTGGTTGGTAATCGTATAGGTTAACGGGTCATTATCCCCATCCGTCGCTGTCAAGGTGATTGACGTCACCGCATCTTCCTGGATTTGAAGATTTTGGGCATTGGCCACAGGGACACTGTTCCCACTGGAACTCACTGTGATAGCCACTGTTGCCGACGGAGATTTAACTGTCCCGTCATAAACCTTAAAGGTAAAGCTATCAGGACCACTGTAATTTAATGACGGTGTATAGGTAAAATTCGGCGCCGTACCAGTTAACGTCCCGTGCGTAGGCTGGGTCATATCGGCTGATGGAAAACTTAATGCATCCCCATCCACGTCTGTCCCGTCTAAGATAATAGCCACAGAAGCATTCTTTCCCACATTAACATTTTTAGCATTGGCCACAGGCGCATCATTAACTGGGGTAATTGTAAGCCCTACTGTTGTTGCTGGGGAATCCAATAACCCATCATTGACAACAAATTGAAAACTATCTGACCCGTTATAATTTTGCGCTGGCGTATAAGTTAAATTTGGAGCTGTGCCGGTTAAGGCCCCATGAATTGGAGGCACAGTCACACGGAAGACCAAATTAGGCGACGGTGTTTCTGCGTCTGTCCCAACTAAGACGATGGATTTAGCCGCATCTTCTGAGGTCGATATATTTTGGGCCGTTCCTGCTGGCGTTTGATTAACAGTTGCTGTAATCGTTGCTGTCGATGTGCCGGTTGCACCTTTATTATCGGTGACTGTCAATGTTACTGTAAATGTCCCTGCAGCAAATGTATGGCTGATTACTTTTGAAGTAGATGTTGTTCCGTCGCCAAATTCCCATAAATAACTGGCAATGCTTCCATCGGCATCTGTGGAATTGCTGGCATCAAAATTAATTATCAAAGGCACAAAGCCGCTAATTTTATTAGCAGAAATTGCAGCGACGGGCGGTACATTAGGCACAGTCACCGTAATGCCGACAGTTGCCACATTAGAATCTACCGTCGCATCATTGGCCTTGAATGTAAAACTATCCGAACCGGAATACCCTGGCGTTGGATGATAGGTTACCGTCGGAGCTGTACCACTTAATGTCCCATGCTGTGGATTGGCAACAATGCTATAGATTAAATGATCGGCTGCATCACCATCTGTCGCCACCAATGTTAAATCCTTGGTCGCATTATTATCAACACTAAACGATTGAGCTTGGGCAATCGGAGCTTGATTGGTAATAATCAATGTAAACGTACCCGATGTTATGTTAGCTGGAATTAAATTTTCACTCCCCAGGGAAGCCTGGGTAATTGTCAAATTGGATGTTGTCCCCACCGCTGGATTCTTGACTCTAAAATGGATAACAGCAATTTCTTTTTGCACACCTGAAACAGGCACAACACCAAACATCCCAATATTAATAGTTCCGGCGTTCGCTGTATTATTAAACGGAAGCCAGCTTCCAGTCGCTGAACCATTACTAACGCTATCTACACTTAAAAGATTAGAATTGTAGGTGACCACAACTTGGGCGGACGCTGCGGCATTCAAATCCGCCAACAGAGACACATCAAATGTTTGACCTGAAGATACGCTCGAACTAGATGGAGAAATATTTAATTTCTGAGGAATTGCAGCTGCAACAGTGATTGTTGTTGTGGCGCTGTTTGTTGCTCCCCTA
>CAZHGK010000025.1:7377-20791 GCA_964532095.1 uncultured Planctomycetales bacterium
ATGGTTTACTGAGGCTGTTGTTGCTGTTGCCCCGTCGCCAAATTCCCATAAATAACTGGCGATGGTTCCATCTGCATCTGTAGAACTGCTACTAAAGGCTATAGCCAAAGGTGCATTACCAGTTGTTTTATCGGTAACTATTCCTGCCACTGGCGCAACATTTGCCACCGCATCACGCGTTGCAGAACAATTTGCATTTGTTCCACCATTACTTCCCTGACATACCCAGGAGCTGGCAACAGAAGATGTCGGATTAGCAGGCGAAGCAACACTGGATGTTCCACTTGAACAATACACCCCTTGAGGAAAAACTTCTGCAGCCGTATAATTTTTGGATGCAGGGCCACATGTCCCGTTGACAGGAATTGCCAAGGTACACGATGCCGTTGTCCCGCCACCAGACCCAACGCAGCTCCATAAATAATTTGATGCTGTGTCTGCAATATCTGTCGACGTCCCGGCTGTACAAGCATTATTTGTTGGTCCGCACACGCCATTAACTGGTATAGCCAAGGCACATGATGCCGTTGTCCCACCACCAGACCCAACGCAGCTCCATAAATAATTTGATGCTGTGTCTGCAATATCTGTCGACGTCCCAGCAATACAGGCATTGTTCGTTGAGCCACATACCCCATTGACGGCAGCTGAACTAACCGTAATTGCTACCGTTTCTGTATCTGTGGCTGATTTACTATCAGTGACCGTAAAAACAATATTATATGGAGTAGCAGAAACCTGACCTACTGTCGGAGTCCAGGAAAAAACTTTTAATGCAGCATCAAAGGTAGCTCCCGTCGGTAATGGAGCTGCAGAAAACGTCAAAGCATCCCCATCTGGATCTGTTGCCGAAACATTAAATGTCAAATTACTTCCAGCGACACCGCCAGGTTTATTTCCAATAAGAGCCAAAACTGGAGGATTATTCGCTGGCGCATTTAACACAAACATTCCATTTGTAATTTGGCCAGCAATTAAGGTGGTGTTATCAAAAGTCGCTTGAGTAATGGTTAAACTTGAAGTCGTGCCTATAGGGGTTGGTTTAACGCTAAAATTTATGGAAAATGCCTGGCCGTTTGCAAGATCAACTGGTCCTGTACCAAAAAGACCAACATTGATCAATCCAGCTGTTGCTGTGTTACTAAAAATCAACCAACCACTCACACCTGTCCCCAAGGTAACACTATCTACCTTTAATAGGTTAGAATCATACGTTACCTTAACCTGCATGGATGATATGGCTGTTGCTGTCGCTAATACAGAAATAGAAAAAGTCTCATTCGCTGATTTTGATACACTGGCAGGGCTAAGCGCGATCGATGCTGCTTGAGCAAATACAGGGGAAAATAACGTTCCCAACAATACAGTTATTATTAAACAAAAAAAACCAACCCTTTTTATTTTGTTAGAAGGTTTGGTTTGATAAACTTCCGTTGTTTGTGTCAATTTTAGGTTTTTCATGGCAGTCAGGCTATCCTCATGGGACCCTTGATTTTGCCCAGGCTACGTCAAACTGCTTTCGCGTTTGACTACGCCTGGCCAGGCATAACTCCCAAACGAAAGTTTTGGAGTGGAGCCTGGGCCCTCGTATTACTACGAGTTTGCCTTTATCATTAGTTCAACTATACACCATATTCGTCGACCTTGCCAGTCTATTAGGTGAGTTTTTTAAAAAATCTTTGACTGCGCTAAAGTCATATAACCTATTGATAAATAATAGCTTGAACTGGGCATCTTGACTACAAAAGAAAACGTTTTTTTGATTTTGGCTATTTTATTGCCTTAAACAAAGCATCCAATGAAACCGCCGTTATATTTTTACTTAACTTGACTGAAGCATCCAAAGGCGCAATCACATAACATTGTTTTAACTGCACCGACTTCTTTTCTAAAACCTTTGCTAATTTTGCAATACTTTTACCCGCTGTTAAATGTGGCGTTCTTGTTAATTTAATTTCACAAGGAATAAGGGTATTGGTGTTAAATTCAATAAGTAAATCAACTTCTAACCCTTGATTATCTCGATAAAAAAACAATCTGGGCGATTGGCCACGATTATTAAAGAATTTGACAATTTCACTAATAACAAAATTCTCCCATAACGCACCTGCCAAAGGCCCATTTTTTAAAGCAGATGAGTGCTTTTGCGCAGTCAAATATGTCACCAAACCTATGTCCGTAAAATAAACCTTGGGTGATTTAATCAAGCGGGCTCCCAGATTTCGATAATAGGGCCTTAAAATATAAATCAACTGTGATGCTTCCAAAATTTTAATCCAGGATTTGATGGCCGTGATAGTAACGCCTAACTCTGTTGCTAACGATTGATAATTTAAAACTTGCCCGCATCGCGCCCCCAATAAAAACAACATATCCCTAAAATAGGCAATTTTCTCCAACTGATAGTGCGGTTGAACATCACGGTCTATATAAGTAGCCAAGTATCCACCATACCATTGGTTAACATCCTTAACATGTGAACTTAGCAGGATTTCAGGGTAGCTACCGTGAAGAGCGCGATAAGCATATGAAGATTTCTTTGAAGGACCTTCAAGAATGGACATTGGAAATAACTCATAAATACCAGCCCGGCCAGCCAAAGATTCCTGCAAATGATTCATTAAAGAAAAACGCTGAGAGCCGGATAAAATAAATTGCCCTGGCTTTGAGTTCTTATCCACTTCCATTTTAATAAAACGGGTCAAGTGCGGGGCATACTGAATTTCATCAATAATGACTGGCTTTTGGATGCTCTTTAAAAAAGACTGGGGATCATTTTGGGCCAAAGCGGCTTGGGCAGGATCATCCAACGTAATATATTGATGTGTCTTGGCAAAACATTTTTTTAAAATGGTTGATTTACCAGTTTGGCGACTTCCAGTCAAAACAAGCACCCTAAACTGTCGGACAGCCTCTATAAGAATAGGTTCAATATCACGATTAACGTAGCGCATAGACAAAGGATATATTAACAAATATGATCTGTCAAATCATATTTGTAGTTGTTACTCCATCGGGAGCTTTGTAATCAAACCCACGGCATACTGCGCAATTAACGAAGCATCGTACAAATTAATATTCCCATCCCCCGACACATCTGCCACATCAACATTAAAATTAACAACAGGGATACCAATGGCGTATTGGGCCACCAGGGAAGCATCATAAATATTCACATTCCCGTCGTCAGAAACATCGCCATAAACAACCCTTGCCGTATCTGTTTTTATTAATACATAAGCATTAAACTCAGCAGGCGTATGTGCAAGCTGATACGGCTCAAAAGGATTCAAATCACCTATATAGGGCACCACGGTAGTTAAATTAGTCGGCAAGGAAATAGCACCCCCAACATACCTACCCGTATAGACAGGTGGGCCAAAGAAATTCTGGGCATCACGCACTTCAAATGTTTCTCCGACACGCAACCCTGAATTAGTCAAATCCACATTCACAGAGGCAAGATTTTGCCAATTATACACAATAATGTTTGCCCTGCCCTGTTCATATTGATTGGGCCTGACCACAACCAAGTTCTGCGTTGGGTATCCATTAGTCAAAGTGCTATTTTGATCACAATTACAAATGTTTTTCCATTCATTGAAATAATGCTGGCTTGGGCTGGATGTAGAGCGCGGAGGTGCAAGATAGAAAAATGGCCTATCCGGATCATTCACGGCGCGAATTGGAAAATATGCATTATTATTCCAGTTTCCAGTCGTATTGGGAAGCTTTGCCCATTGGGCCAGATTACCACCCACAAACGTGTTGTTTGTGACTGTGACATTGGAAAAATCATCAAACCACAATCCGGGGCCAGGGTATTCGCCGTGTGGATCAGGCCATGGATCAAAGTCTCCGACTACAAAATAATTATTTGTAACCACAGCATCGACCCCTTCGTCATAAAGGTATTCAGGCCCAGGAAGTACCGCACGCCTTCCAATTTCAACGCCGGTTCTTCCGTCCTGTCTTGGTCTGTAGGTATAATTGTTTGTGACAACAAGCCTCTCTGTGTTATGCCCGCCGTTTGGGATTACCTCAAGATTGAGCTGATGGTTATTAAAAAGGACATTGCCTTCCACTCGAAATCCGTTTGTAGCACCACCATAAATCTTGAATCCTGTTGTGAATTCACGAAAAGAAATAACATCCTTGATCAAGCGTGTTCCTTCCGTATTCTGCGCATAAATTCCAGATCCTGCCAAGGTATATACAGTCCCTGTATCATCAAATCCGCATCCCCACATGATGACCCCATTAATCTCGCCGCCGTTACCCACATTTTGCCAAAAACCTATACAAGGGTGACCTACATCATGAATAATCAAATTGATTGCTTTAGCCCCTTCTCCAAATAACTCAAGCCCTCCGGGCCTACCCCCAACTATCTGCGTGTCATTATTATTGAGAGGAACAACACGTTGCAAACTTGTATTGGTTATTTCAAAACCCCAATACCATACATGCCGGGCATAATTTTCAATTGGTTCACTTAATAATGCCTCGCTAATCCCTCCATTAATCGTCGCTCTCTCCCCCGGATATTGTTTAACAATAATAGGTTTATCTGCTGTCCCTTGAAGGCGAGATTGAAACAACGTGGCTCCCCCCTTGCCGTATGTACCACCCCGAAGCCAAATGGTATCTCCTGGCAGCACCTTTGCCGTTCCATTCCTGGAACATTGCGGCCAGCCATTACCTGCCATGGTATAGGCCCTACCACTACAAAGCGCTGTTTGCAAATCCCAGGGGTTTTGCATACTGCCATCACCCTGGGCGCTACCTTGAGGTGAAACAAAAAAACCTGTTACTGGCAGCGTTGGGTTAGGTGGTAATGGCAGAACAGGATCTTTGCCTTGAGGAACAAAGCTAGTGTCTTGTGTAATAATTAACTGATCCAGGAAGGTGTTGGCATCTCGCCCACGGAAGGTGAATTGATGTGTGCCTGCTGATAAATTGAATATTCGGGGGGTAGCATTTAAAGCAACTGGTGTGCCATTATTACGTTTTGTTACTCGCGTCCATTGCCACTGAGAAGACCATGTTTGCTCAGCTGTATCCCAAATTTCTTCAGCGCCACCATCGACGCTGACAAAAAAAGAATCCCGGCTTGAACTGGGAGAAAAAACCCTGCCCCATACAATATAATCCCCAGCATCGACAATGTTTACAGTCCAATTCAAGATTCCCGCATTAGCTAAAGAAGTATAAATATATTGACCTGCGCCAGCATCTGCATCTGATGCAACCGCCATTGGCGCAACAACAGATCCCGTCTCTGTTTGGACCAGCACTGTTTTTCCATAAACATTACTGGCAAAAACAAAAATCGCTATTAAACCAAATAACAAACACCCACGCTTTACCATAACTACCCCACCTGGAACCTTAAACTACTGTTCCCTCGGGAACTTCGTAATCAATCCCACAGCATACTGCGCGATTAATGAAGCATCGTACAAATTCACGTTCCCGTCACCGGACACATCTGCCACATCAGCATTAAAATTGGCCACTGGCAAGGCAATGGCATATTGGGCTACCAGGGAAGCATCATAAAGATTAACATTCCCGTCGCTGTTGACATCGCCTAATAATTTTACAACATTATCTACAGGTGGGTCAATACCGTGAATATACCGATACCCTGCCGGGATAATTGTTGGATCATTCGTTACAGGATGGGCTGGATCAACGGGCGGCCAGGCAAGTGACCCAAACCAACTTGGTTTAGAAGTTAAAAAATAACTGTTGGGAATCGGTTTTGGAGCAATTCTCCAGCTTTGCCCGGATTGAGGGGTCCAATTGCCTTCAATAATGGTTGTCCCATAGGTCGTGTCATTACGGTCAGCATAAAGATCTCTGGGGCCATTATCACTATGAACCAAATCTGTTAAAGGATAGGTTCCTGTAAAGTTGGGATTACCAACATTAGGATAACCCAAACGAAAAATAGTACTGTATTGTTCTGAGGGCTGACCTGATACCGTAGCATACTCATATGTCGATGGATTACCCACCTCCCCCAATACATTTCCGATCAAAGAATAATAAAGATTCCGACGATCAATTTGAATGGCAGAGCGGCTATAAGCATTCGTCCATCTGTTTTTCCCAGTAGCAATATTCCTAAACAATAAGGTATGTGATCCGCTGCCATGATAAGAATCCGCCTGAAACTTGTTCATAAAATTACCTTCAATCAAATTATACTGAGTGTGTGGACTATGATTGGTGCTAATATCGCCTGCCATCATCCCTGAATCGTTAGGCGCAGTTGTGCCAAAAGCATCGACACAGTAGTTATATGCGATGACATTGCCAAATCCACCTGAATAATGGGCCCACGGCCCGCCATCGCCAATATTGATTTGAGGAGCTCCTCCAGCAACACAAATATTATCAATAATAGCACTCCAATTGGCGTCATTGAGCAAATCAAGGCCTTCGGAGTTTGGGCCTCCATTAGTTTGATCATGCATATAGTTCTTACGAATCTCCAGATGCCCTACCCATCCTGCCGTAATCGTTTTGGCAGGCATATTCGTAAATTCACAACCCAGCACCCAAATATTCCAGGCACTCGTAATGTTAATAAAGGTTCCAGGATATAATCCTGTCCCTGCAAACTTGATTTTTTCAACACCAGCATCTTGAGTGATGTTGGGATACCATGAAATTTGAGGGGAACGAAGATAATTGATAGGTAAAACTGGACGGAATGTGACGGTGGTTGGAGTTTTTGATTCCACCATATGCATGGAAGCCCGATGCCGACCAACATAGCCCACAGGCTTGGTCCACACCAAGTCTGGGTCATCCTCTTCATCAATCATGACCATCTTTCCAATAGGGATAGAAGAAGTATTCGCGACCGTAACCGTGTTACTTCCTCGGGTTGCCCCTGCAATCACCGGCATTAAATAGCTTGCATTTGTCTTAGGAGGAGGCCATGGCCCAAGTGTTCCAATCGATATAGGCGTACTGCCCCTGACCTGAAAGACCGTTAAACTTCCCTCTCCTCGAAGAGTTATGGATTTTTGAATGCGGATTCCTCCAGCAATTGGATAGGTCCCGGCAGGAACAAAAACCACCTGCCCTACAGGACAACTATTAACTGCTGTTTGAATGGCATTGGTATCATCATGCCGAACAAGGTGATTGGAAAGTGTCGCACTAATATTATCTCGCAATGTAAACACCCTGTCATTGATCGCTGTTATTGTCGTTAAAAAATCTGCCACCCCTTCTTTAACTGTTGTGACAATAGCATTGACTCCCGTTGTTCCTGACGAATAAATGGCATTAGCATAATCTCCTTTACGAAGAGCCGTAAAGGTAACTGTATCTGTTCCATCACCCGCCATACTCCAACCGTTATAAATAAACCCTGGCGTAGCGCGTATTTTATCGGCAATTTGAATGGCGCTATCTCCTGCAGCCACCTCAACACTAACAGCTGAATTATTTAGCGTAATTGTCAAATTTGAAGTAGCTGTTGCTGCGGAGGTGATCTGTAATGATGCAATCTCATATTCACCTTCAATATTAATCCCATGCCCAACCACAAAATCGATTGGAGATGCAACCGTTAATTGATTAGACCTTGCTGCAATGCTCCCCGTGGTTTCTTGAAGACTGCTTGAGGCAAGATATGGGGCATTCTTTAGATTGGCATAGATTGTCTGTCGGTCAGGAATTCCCCCCTCGACACCTGCGCTTTCCCAAGTTCCTGGCGGTGGAAGCCGGTCTGATGGAAGCAGTTCAGTTGGAAGGACGCGATTAGGATCTGTTTGTATACTATTAACAGGGGCAACAACTGGAGGTAATGGATTGTTGTTAACAGGATTATTGACTGGTGCTTCAGACGTAGGGGCAAGCACTCCTCCCCCCGCTACAAACACCTGTTCTATTTGTTGTTGTGATAATCCTATGTTATAAATACGCACATCATCTAATAATCCATTTAATGTCGCCTGATAATTAATCACCAGAGATCCATTAGAGTCAAACACTGCTCCTGTGAAAGAATTAGCCCATCCATTTTTATCTTCCAGGCCATTCACATACATAATAATCTTTGCCCCATTATAAACCGCAGCCACATGAACCCATTGGCCTATAGGTAAGACTATAGAACCCCCTGCTGTGCCACTACCAGAGACAGTATTCATCGCAAAATTGACTTTATTATTTGCCCCCACGGAAAAATTATAGGAATACCATGGAGCACCGCTATGCCTTTTACTGGCAATAGTAAATGCTGTGCCCCCCTGATTTAATTTGACCCACGCTGCAATGGTAAAACTTGACATGCCATCCAAAGAACCCTTTAAAGAAGGATCATTCTCTGCGACCTGAACAGCACTGGTCATGGTGGTAAGGGAGCGGTCAAATGTCCATTGCTTCACCAGCCCTTCGGTAATATCCGCATGGGTTGGGGTTGCAATCATCAGTGTCATGGCGAAGAATGCTTTGTATGTGTCATTGCGAACGAAGTGAAGCAATCTCTTTAACTTTAAAAAGATTGCTTCAGTCGTTACACTCCCTCGCAATGACACGTACATATTTACCCCCTTGGAAATTTTGTAATCAATCCCACGGCATACTGCGCGATTAACGAAGCATCGTACAAATTCACGTTCCCGTCACCGGATACATCTGCAACAACATCATTAAAATTAGCCACTGGCAAGGCAATGGCATATTGGGCAACAAGGGAAGCATCATAAAGATTAACATTACCATCGCTATTGACATCGCCAAAAAGTAAGTTGCCTAAATTATCAGAAGAACAGTTAGGCGTCTTCCCTTGCGCGTAACATTTCTGAGCTGGAATTTTATCTGCCAATCCCTCAACGTCAGGACCAATGGGCGGCCAGGCCACATTACTTGGCCACCACAAAGGCTTGCCATCTGTATAATAAAGAGAAGATGGAAGCGTATGATCAGCTGCATTAGAATCCCAAATCGCAGAATTGGTTGCATAATCAAAGTTGCCGTGAAAGATGGCTGATCCCTCGACGTTAGTATCATAATAGGTTGACTGCACTGGATTGGATGCAACCCCATCATATCCATAATTACAACAGTTTGGATAATTGAGCTTGTAGATAACTCCTTTTAAATACGCAGACCCACTGGCTTGATAAATCGTACTATATCCTTCCCCCGTCCCTAAAACATTACCAATCATATTGTAATTCGTCGCCCAGTGGGCAAGATTGATCGCGTATTCTTCAATAAATCTCTTGCGATCATACGCTCCTGTAAACCGATTACGGAATAAGGTGGTGTGTGAAGCTGAACCATAATATCCATCGGAAGCAAAATTCTGGGCCACATTGCCTTCAAACAAATTAAACATATTGTGCGGCCCATGATTATCACTAAGCGCATAGGAGGCCACGTTCTCTGGAGCATCTGAAATGGCTTGCTGATCTTCCAAATAATTATAGGCGACCACATTGGCAGAAACGCCTCCACCAAAATCCCCCAAGATAATCATGGGATTCCCTGCCCTGACAAGCGTATTATTTTCAATCAAGAAAAATGAATCATTTTGATAAAGATCCAAACCTTCTTTTTTAAGAACAGTGGCATCATGAAAATAATTGTCTCTGACTTCACAATTGGCTGCCGTATTAAACCATAGAAAACGGTTGGGTGAATTCTTAATCTCAACACCCTTGACCCAACATCCATAGACCTGATTCCAAAGAATACCCGATGCCGCATCTTTACTGGTGTTGGTCATATCAAGAGTCATATCCTCAAACCCTGTGCCTGAAACCAGATAATTCCATACAGTAATCATGGGAGAGTTAGGCATATCGATTGGAAGCGGATGCTCGAGGGTAATGATATTCCCATTCTTCTTAACCACCTTCATGGTAATGGCCATTAGACGATCTTTATCGTGCCCATCATCCCCTGGTCCATTGCCATAAAAGCGTTCATTATAATGCACCCAATCTGGATTTAATTGAGTAATTGTGATCAATTTTCCTTCTGTAATTCCACCTGGATTATCAACTGTCATGCTATTACTGCCACGTGTTGCCCCTGCTGTAATCTTGACCGTTGGTATCGGTGGAGGCCAATCCCCGTTGCCCACATAAATTGCATTGTTTATATTCAAATTTAAAATCGTTTTTCCCATTCCAGCGCCACGAATCGTAACATTACTATAAGTAAGATTAACCGATCTTCTACCCGTACCTTGATCAATGACTATTTCAGTGAATTTGTATGTTCCTTCAGGTAGAAAGACCACTTGATTCTTTCCTGCACAGGATGATAGCGCTGCCACAATCGCTAAGGTATCATCGGCTATACCATCACCTTTAGCGTTATAAGGCGCGTCTTTCACATTCGCACAAATCGTTGTTCGGTTAGGAATCCCTCCTGGAACTCCAACCGCCCCTTGCCATTTGTAGCGTCTTTCATCAGGAATTAAATTAATAGCATCGACCGGCGTATGCGCAACATCAATTCCTGGAACAGAAACCAAAACCTGAGCGGTTGCGGTATTACCGGAAATATCTGTTGCTGTGGCCGTAATCACATGCGCTCCTCTGGAAGCAAAAGAAGTATTCCATGTAGTTGTAAATGGAGCTGTGGTTAAAAGCGGACCAACTGCATTACCATCAACTTTAAATTGAACATTTGCCACATCCATATTGTCAGAAGCCGTTGCTGTTAAAGTAACCGTGTTGGAAACAACCGCATCAGCAACGGGTGAAGTGATAGAGACCGTTGGCGGGGTTATATCTATTACCGGCGCTGGTGCATTGACACCTCTTTGTGGAGTATCGTTCAACGATTTAATTTCTTCTAGAGAAAGAACTCTATTATAGATACGAACATCATCCAATTGACCATCAAAGCCCTTACCAATATTAATCGCAACCCACCCAGCACTAACACTCCCTGTATTTCCAGAATTAGCCAAGGCCCCATTAAGATATATACTTCCCGTACCGTCACTGTTGCGTATGGCACAGACATGCTGCCATTGATTAAAAGAAACAGGAGCCGCATTAAGACTGGACATGCCATCACTGGTTAACCCCAACGTGGTTCTGGCTCCCGCAAATAGATACATCTGAAATTTACCATTATCAAAAATCTTCCCATACCCACCCGCCCCAGTTGAGCGTGGATTAAACCAGGCACAGACCGTCACTGTATTGGTGCCAACAGAATCTCTTGAAGTTGCAAGACCACTGCCTGCTGTAAAACTAAGTGGATCAGCTCCTGCTGGCCAACGTCCAAGCAAACCGTCAGTAAGATCAGCCCAGGCTGCAGTTGTTAAAAAGAAAAATAATACAGTTAAAGGTGTGAACAGAAATCTGAGGATGGAAGCTGTATTTTTCATATGATTCGGTAGCCCGGCTTTCCTTAATATAAGGACCCTTTAGCTTTGCGTCCCCACCTTACGATGGGTTTACCCTTTCGTCATTATCTATAGAGTATATAATCCCTCTACTTAAAAGTATGCCCTATAAACACACGAAAGTCAAACCCTCCTGGTTTGATACCAAAGAATTAATCTGCTAATCAACTTAATAAGATAGCCATAGGAACTGCCCAAATATTTTTATCTAACTGAACAATCTCAGAGCCGTTATAAGCCACTATTCCCCCAAGACATTGCTTAGAGCTTGCTAAATAAGCTCGCAATCCAGCCAAATCTCCTTCATGAATTCGGCTACCATATTTAACTTCAATAGCTAATGTTTTATGTTCAAGCTCAATAATAAAATCAACTTCATGTCTTCCCTGAATATTCCAATAAAAAATCTGAGCATCTGGTTGATGAGCAGCTAAAATGGACTGTAGATTTTGCAGTACATAATTTTCCCACAAGAAGCCCTTCAAAAGCTCGTGCTCTGCCACCGTCTTTTCTCCCATCAAAAATGCTGCCAAGCCGGTATCTGTCAAATAAATCTTTGGAGATTTAATTAAACGGCTGCTGCGATTGCGTAAATAAGGCGGTAATCGATATATCACAAAAGAAGCTTCCATTAACGAAAGATAGCGTGAGGTCGTCATGACATTTAATTTGGCATCCCTTGCCAGATCGCTTTGATTCAATACTTGTGCGTTTCTTAATGCCACTAAGTGCAATAAATTTCGATAGGCCACAAGATCACCTACTTGACTCAAAGAACGAACATCACGCTCTAAATAAGTCTGTTCATACCCTCTAAACCAAATCTTCGGCTCCTTAACATCCCCCAAACAAACTGAAGGCATTCCACCCATGGTAATATTCTTCCAATGTATTGGCGCCTTTAAGTTCTTTTGAGGAAATTTTCCATTTTCCAAGAAAGCAATTAAGGCAGGTTTTAAACGCGTTAATTCGCTAACCTCTCTGTAGGAAAATGGAAAAAGGGTTAAATAAATCGCTCTTCCTGCCAAACTTTCCGTAATGTTCTTTAAAAGCAAGAAATTAGCTGAACCACTTAAAATAAATTGGCCAGGTTTGCGATGCTGATCAACCCGATGTTTAATAACATGTAAAATATCCGGAAATTTTTGAGCTTCATCAATAATGGTTAACCCGTCTTTTTCAAGGAATGCTTCTGGATTTCTTTTTGCTGATTCCAAAGTGTTGAAATCATCAAAAGTAAAATATTGGCTTTTTTCAAACCCTGGAAGGTGTTGAAGCAAGGTACTTTTGCCGGTTTGACGCATACCTGATAGAACAACCACAGGCATGCTTTTAAGGGCCGAGATAAGTAAATTTGAATTTTCGCGGATTTTATATTCTGTCATTATTTAACAGTATATGTTATATTCTGACAAAGTCAAGGAGAGATTTTAGTGTCCAAAAAGTGTCCATTTAACATCCAAAAAGCCACAAATCGCCACCAATTACCATTAATGCTAATTAACGTAAACAACTCAAGCGTATAAACTTATATCAATATATACCAATAGGTAAAAGCACCTGGAAGGCAACCCCATTCAAGTACGCTAGCCAACTGCGCTATGTCCCGAACATATACATATAAAAGATTTCTAATTATACACAAGAAAAACAATACCTCCGTTACCGTAACCGATATGACTATAAAATTCTACTTATGATTAATTACTAATATTTCATAAACGCTGTTAGTAGGTGTTATATAAGTCAATATATATCAATACCTTATAGAATATTTATGTACTAATCTAAGACGTAATTCCAATAGCATAATTTGGTTTATAAACAAAGGCGTTCTTTTGATTAACTCGTAGCAGGATTCCATTTTTATAAAGGTCTTCGAGGTCTCTTCTGGCGGTCTCGTAAACAACCTTATTAACCTTCTGATAATCTTTTATCCTCATCTCGGTCGATGATTTGACTAGAAAAGAATTTAAAAACTTCCTTTGCCGTGTATTGAGATTTATTTGTTCT
>CAZHGK010000026.1:0-20525 GCA_964532095.1 uncultured Planctomycetales bacterium
AACAAGGCCTAGAACGGATTTTTGGGGAAGCGGTGTCTGGGCTTAAATCTGCTTAGCAGCCTCGACAACGGTGTGGTCCCACCCATGCATAAGTAATTCCTGGGCAAAGGCCTCACGTTCTTCGGGGTTTTTGGATTTCATGAGGGAAATAAGCAAATTGTAATTAAATTGCTGGCTGGCATTGAAATGGTGTTTTAAAACTTTTACCTCAACAGAATGATTCATTAGCCAACTAAAGAGCGCCCACAGTGCTGGTAACAGTAAAATAACGACAGCGCCAATAAAGGTCTGAGTCCACGCTGGCTGCACTAAATACGGCACAGACATTAAAAAAGCATCCATTAAAAAATGGGCAATCAAGGTGGCAATTAACCCAAAACGCCAATACACTGCCCCTAAAATTAAACCTATGATGGTGACTTCCAGCCCGCGAAACCACATGGGAAAAATTAAATACCCGGTATGTCCAAATCCCCAAGCCACAGAACTTAAAAAAATGGCCAGGGCAATATTTTTTAAATAACGTGCCCCCAATTGGATGCCAAATAAACGAAACATGGTTTCTTCAGTAAATGATGCTTGCGCTGCAAGCAAAAGGGCTGCTAAAGCAGGCACCATGGCCGTCGAGGATTTGGTCAACCAAGTCATTTCCTGCCAAACACCAGCATAACGAAAGCCAAGTTCAAAAATAATGGCCTGCACGCCTAAGACAATCACCGCTGTTAAATACCCAATACAAATCGATTGGGTAACAAAACGATTGGTCCACGACGATTGTAATAACCCTAAAATCCCGCGATGATGTTCTTGTGCATGCGCGCGGGCTGCCAAACCTTCCCCTGCGATCGACGGTAAAATAAAAGCAATCACTAAAAAGAACGGCACCATTAAATAGCCAACGGCCATACGTAAAACATATCCGAACAACGACTGGCTAGTCAGGTAATAATAAATAATTTCATTAAACTCATTGAAAACCCCAAGCCCCATCAGCACAAAAAGAAAAATAGCAATGCCCGTGTAAAAAGGTTTTACCCGACGCTCGACCAAATGCCCTTTACGGTTAACAACTAAAAAGATGGCAATGGTAATGAGCATTAAATAAATAATGCGAAATAGTAATGTTAAGATCTCCCCTGTTTGTTTTAAATTGCTGATATGACGGTTAAACGTATCGGGAATTTCCAAATGTGCATCCAAAAACGATAGCGTATCCGAACCGCTGATCACGACGGAGGTAATAATCTTAGCCCCCTTGGAAACCTGATCCCCTGCCCAAGGAATATATACATTGTCATATCGAAAATCAACATGGTATTCTGTGCGGTGGTCTAATTGTTTTACTTGAATATCGTCGACAACCAGAGCTTGGGAAGTATCCGGCAAACGAGCTTGGGCAAATTCTAAAGCTTGGGTTTTCGCTAAAGCTTCCTCCATTGCTGGGCGTGGAGCACTATTTTCCAATTCATGGTTAAAAGCGATCACCCGTCCAGTTTTACTGGAAATGGTAATTTGATATTCTTCTTTTTTGCCTTCATTAAAAAAACGCGTTTGCCAATAAAATAGATCGTAATTGTATTTATTGATAAATTCTTGGCTGGCCTTGACCCCTAAGGTATGTTGCAAATAGCGATCGGCCTGTTCATCCACGTCGAACACAATGACAGAATGAAATGATTCTGGATTTAAATGCTCTTTATTTTTAAGAAATTCTTTGGCTAATTTTAAAGCTGTTGGCTGGTCAATTTTTAAATCAATGGGGGCATAGCGTGGCCATGCCCATTGCATCCAGGCACAGGCGGAAAGGACTGCAAAAAACAATAAGAAAAAATAGGGACGTCCCCAATTTTTACCGATACTTGTCATATTTCAAACCAATATGGTGCATAAATATTTTAAAATGTCCAGGAATCACAAAACCCCTGTACTCTGCCCCACATTTATAACACACCACCATATTTCTAATTCGCTTACGTAATAAAAAATCAATTGCAGCAAATACAGCCAAACTTAAACCATAGGTAAATGGGACCAAGATAATGGCAATGCCCATAAAAATCCAGCCGATGATTTGGTTAAAATCTTTATCAATATAAAATTGCCGACCCTGGCAGATAGGACATTGATCAAAAATATGTTCAACACTTTTGATGTGCCCTAAGGCGTTTTGACAATGCGGGCATACCAAAACCTGGCCATCAGAAGCATCCATACGGCCATAGGTGCGGCATTTAGGACAGAATTGAGATATGGTAGGCATGTGCTATAAGGCGATCCCATACTTTAATAAATAAAACAAACAGGCCAAATGGCCTAATAACAAAGCACTTAACAAAACATATAAAATCCCCGTCGTAGCTTGGGTGTTTTTTAATTTTAATGTGCCAAAGGCAAAATATGTTCCTGCTAACGGAAGCACTGTGCCAAAAACAATCCCTACGACAGCCAGCATCCCTTCCAAGGAAAATAGAAATTGCCAAAACGGCACAGGCTCTCCATGAAGCATGATTTGGCCTGTTGCAATACTAAATAAATCCAAAATTAAACGGGCCAATAATAATAAGGCAAAGGCTCGCGTGGCATTGATTAAATGTTTAATAGGCAGGCCATGGACATTTAAATAAAAATGACCCAAATTCATGGCATAAAATGCTGACGAGGTCACAAGACCAGATAATATCAAAGCAGTAATCTGGATTGGTGTTGGCTGATGCAATTCTTGGTAAACAGCTACCAATAAAGCCATGCCCCATAAACTTAATAAGGTAATTGTTAAGGTATGAACCTCTTCTTTGCTCCAGAAAATACCCGTCACAATTAATGCGGCCAGTACCCATAGCACGGAAGCAATTTTAAGGGGCATGGTAAATGGCAAGGTACATACCATCATCACGCCAATCCCGGCAATAATGACCGGACATGCCAGATGGAAACGTTGAAAATTGTGGCCAATAGGGTTTTTCGCCGTCAGCCAAAAGCATAACGGGTAGGTAACCCCAAATAAAATGAAACTAAGGAGAGGAATTTGGATTAACACTTATTTTGTGGCAGGTTTTGCTGAAGCCTCTTCGTGGGAAGCTGGCTTTTGCCCTGCTGCCCCTTGTGAAGTAATGCTCAACAAATAATCCCTTAAGGCCTTAATCTGACGGTGCTCATCCCCATTTAAAACATCTGGAGGCCCTGCATCATCAAAAGTTTTTGGGTCAAAATATGTTGGCATTTTTGTTCCTGGCAATAAATCTGCAGGATTAGTTAACCATTGGATAATCCATTCTGGCTTTAAACGTTTCGATGCCATGGCAAAATTAGGTGCCCAACTATCTGGTGAACCCGACGGTAAACTGTCACCGACAATATGGCACTGGGCGCAACCAAAATATTCCTTAGAGAATAATTTTTCTGCAGCAGCTTGTTCTTCTGCATTCATATTCGGATGATAAATTTCCGTAAATGGAAATTCCTGGTCGTCTAAATAGTTGAAATACTTAACAATGGTATTAATTTCCGCGGCATGATACCGATAGGTTGGCATACGTACCGATAACCATGGACGAATTGGAGTTGGGCTATGGATAAATTCATATAACCATTGAGCTTGTACTTTTTTGCCTTCCCCAACTAAATTCGGAGGTGAAAATGACAATGTCATTGCTTTGGCATCATTCGGGTCCTTACCCTTATATGTGACCAGCCAATCAGTGACATCTTTTTGGATACTGCCACCTTCTCCTTCAATAATATGGCAGCCTTGGCAGTTAAATTGACGAATAATTCTTTGACCATCATTAACAAAATCAGCCTTGATCCCTTGGTTGGGCATTTTCGATGGATTAGGTTGGTCTTTAACAAAACCTAGGATAGCAGTTGTAACAGCTTGGGCTTCTTCGTCGGTAAAATTGAAATTAGGCATTTTGGTACGTTCTAAAGGATCTAAAACCTTGCCGTGGTCATAAACACGAGGATTTAATAATTTTTGCTTAAACCAGGCTTGTTTGGTATGTTCAATGTTAATAAAACCAAAATCCAAACGTTCAATGCTCTTATTACCTTCTTCTGTCAATTCCACACCAATGGGTTTTTCATGTTCAAAGCCAGTAATTTTATGGCAGGAATAGCAGCCGTATTCACGTACTAATTTCTGACCTGCGAAATTTAATTTCTCTTCCTGGGTCATGGATTTAATTTTATTTTGTGTATTGGCAAAGGTATCTGATTTTTTCATAAAATCAAAAACAATGGTATCCAGAATCTTTTCATTCACCGACGGAATTGGTTTACTGGCCACTGGACTCTTATCTTCTGATAGAAATGCTGCAATATCAGAGGCTTCATCATCTGAAAGACGTAAATTGGGCATCTTGCTTTTGGGATGGTAGCGGCCTGGGTCTTTTAGCCAGCCAACAAGCCATTCCTTGCTTGTTTTGCTACCTAAACCAATTAAATTCGGACCAAATTCGCGTAGCAAGGAAGCTTGGTTCCGAGGATCTTTGGATTTTTCTGGCTGTACTTGATGACAGGCCATACATCCTAACGAAGCAACCAATTCCTTCCCCTTGGCAACATCTCCTGTACTTGCTGGGGCATCAACCTTAAATTCCTTACTATTCTTAAATAAAAATGCAACGATGGATAAAATTTCCTGTTCGTTTCTTTTAATAGATGCAGGGTCATTATTATTGCTTTGATTAAAATAGGATGGCATCCAGGCATTGTGACGAATAGCCTTAGGGTTTTCAATCCAATGATATGCCCATTCCTTGCTTGTCTTAGAAGCTAGAAATTCTAATGACGGGCCAGTCTTTGGCCAATTATTGTATTTCTCAATAGTGTGGCAGCCATAACAGCCTGCACGTTCAATTAAATTTAAACCTAAATTTAATTTTTCTGCTCCCTTGATATTTTCTTGAGCTTTATGGCATTTAAAACAGCTTGCCTGTGAATAAGGCACTGGCAACATGGGCTGTTCCCAATGGCTTAATTCATGCCAATTGTATTTACGTTCCCAAAGTTTCTTTTGTTCTTCATTGCGTGGTGTGTGGGCAGCATCAATAAAACCTGTAGCCCGGCCACGCCCCATGTGGCATGTGGTACAGGCAAAATCATCCATCGGATGCGGAGATGTTTTCCCTATATATAACTCCAAATTTGGATGGGTACGGTAGGGTTGGGCAGCTTCTTTAAAATCAGGATTATCAATTCCCAAATGGCAGGTGGTGCAACGGTCGACCTTGGGGATTTTGACAAAATTCACATCTTCGGTGATTTCTTTTAAAACAATTTGCTTCACATGATAATTAGGATTAGCCAATTCAATTATTGGCATGTCGCGAACAGAATCTCCAATTAAATTAGCCACAGACATTTGAGCAGGATCAATTCTCCTGAGTTTATGCTCAATAATTTCGGCTGTTTTAGCTATGGTTGCGCGTTTTTTCTCTAAATCCCTGGTTTCCTGTTCAATACTTTTTAATTTATTAGTTTGCTCTTTAACCTTTACTTCATCTTCTTCAATTTGCTTGCGTAAATTATTTAATTTGGCACCCAAGGTATCCAATTGTATTTTTAATTGCTGAGCATTGGTTCCCTTGTGATTGGCAGCTGCTTCATAGCGGTATTTTAATGCGTCGTACTGGGCTTTAGCAAACTGAGATTGCTGAATATGTAATTTTTTAGCTGCTTCAGCTTTTGCAATACCTTGGTTAATGGTTCTAATAGTTGATTTTTGGCCATCTAATTTCTTTTGGGCAGATTCTAAATCCTTGACGATTTTTTGATAATCTTCATTTTTCCCTAAAGCTACATTTTGGGCGTCTAACTTGACAAGAGCTTTTTCAACTTCTAAATTACGAAATTCACGTTGGTAGGCTTTCCATTCACGCGAAAAATCTTTGGCAAAAATTCCAAATAAAGAGACTAAAAGAATTACAGAAACAATGGCAAAAATTTTATCTAATTTCTTTGGGTCGTAATGGGATTCTGGTGGCAATTGTTGTGGTGGCATAAAATTTTCGTTTAGATATTAAAAAAGAATTCCGGTATAGCGACGATGTATTTAATATTAAAAAACCAGCGCAAATACATTTTAATCGGCAAACTAAATGCCAATAGTAAAAGGACTATAAAAATACTAAAACGAACAACGCCCATCTTTTCATACATTTCTTTAAAAATTGTTTTGGCCAGCAAGGCGGGTAAAACCGCAAAATAAATACCCATCACAATCAAACCAGGAAGTTCTCGTAAAAGAATATTCGTTGGCATCCCCTGCTTTAAACCAATCATATATACTAATTCTGACAAATTAATATTATTTAAAGCTTCAAGCTTCAAATGATCCCAGTATTCAAACGGCCCAAAGAAATTCCAGTTTGGCCCGCGTAAAAATGTCCCGACGATGATCAAAAACACCCATAACACCAACCAAAACATCATGAAGGTATTGATTGCAAATTTACGGTCTTGATAGGTGTAATAACCCAACCCTTTACGGTTTCTGTCTAAATAAGGAATGGCCATTAAACCAACTAAAATAACAGACGGGAAAACAACCCCGGCGATCCAAGGGTCAAAATAAACCAGCATTTCCTGTAAACCTAAAAAGTACCAGGGAGCTTTAGATGGGTTTGGAGATACCGTCGGATTTGCAGGGTCTTCTAATGGTGCTGGTAATGAAGATGCCCATACCGCGAGCAAGGCTAATACCCCAATTAAACAAATAAATTCAATAAAAACCAAATCGGGCCATACTAAAACTTTTTCTCTGGATTCTGCCCATTCTTTAGGCTTGCCACCTTTAGCAATGGCATCATCATTTTCTTTGGCTTGCTTCATGGCAAACCATAAAAAGAACGCAACCACAAAAATCAAGGCGACAATGGGCACATTATCCGGTTTTAAGACGATCAAACGAAAATTCTCATCACTTAAACCAAAGGCAAAAAATAAACCGATACAGGCGAATAGACCAATGCCCCCGTTTTTAGTCCATAAACGGCTGATGCCTAAACGGTCATGGATATTTTGTAAAAATTTAAAAGGAGGAAAAATAAGCAGGTACGCAATCACAACAAGATTAAATAAAATCTTGGGTGCTGCGATGGTGTTGATAAAATGTTTGATAGTTTCCATGTTTTTACCTTAAATTACGTCGGTCCGGAAATCCCGCCATCTTTACGTACGCGCCAAAAATGCACAATCATAAAAATCATGATGATAAAAGGCAAACCAATGCAATGCAGCACATAAAAGCGTAATAATGCTGACTCTCCGACAAAACGGCCACCTAACATGGCAAAACGCGCGTCAGAAACTGAGGTAACAAAATTCACATCCCCGATCGCCAGCAAGGAAGACCCTGGCCCTCCCATCCCTATAAATGGTGTAGCCCCAGCCATGTTTGACCCGACGGTAATCGCCCAAATGGCCAATTGATCCCACGGCAGTAAATAACCCGTAAAACTCATGAGCATGGTTAAAACAAGAAGCACAACACCGATCACCCAGTTAAATTCACGAGGTGGTTTATAAGAACCCGTCATAAAAACACGGAACATATGTAGCCAAACCGTAATGACCATCAAGTGCGCGCCCCAACGGTGGATTTCACGCATAATCCCTAAGGGCACTTGTTGGCCTAAATCTGTAACGTCGCCATAAGCGTATTCAACTGTCGGGCGATAATAAAACATCAACAAAATCCCTGTCACTGTTAAGACGAGGAAAATAAAAAATGATAACCCGCCCATACACCAGGTGTAACGCACCTTGACGGCATGTTTCGGCAAACGCACCGGATGCAAATGCAAAAACACGCTGTTAAGCATGATCATCATGCGTTGGCGATGCGTTGTAATAGGCGCACCTGTACGGAATACCGAACGGTAAAATTGAGTTTGTTTAAATTTTTCAAAAAAGGAAGGTTGATTTGATCCAGTGCTCATATGTTCCTCAAAATGCTATTAAACGCTAATGAATGACTCAGGGTCGCTCCACTCACCCTTTTCCTGTTGGAATTTCTTGGTCTTATCCACCATGATTTCGCCATCATCCCCCAACACAATTTTAAAACGTTCTAAAGGACGAGGCGCTGGACCTTCAAAATTCACACCCGTGCTATAAAAACCACTTCCATGGCAAGGGCATTTGAATTTTGTTTCTGAAGGCATCCAGTTTGGGGTACATCCTAAATGGGTGCATACGGTGGATAAGGCATAAATTTTTTCATCATCCCGGACAATCCATACGCCATGGGCGTCTTTAAAGCGTTCCGAAACTTGATTGGGTTCATATTCATCAGGAAATCCTGCGCGGAAGGTTTGCACAGGTTCAAAAAGCACATTGGGAAATAAATAGCGCACCACCATGGAACCATATCCACCGATGGAAGCGATAAAGGCCACCCAACCCACCGTCGACCATTTAATAAATGTGCGACGATCCATGTCAGGTGTAGTGCTATTTGTACTTGTCGATGTTGCTGGTGTTACTGGGGGTTTTTGGTCAGACATAAATTTTTAAATTGCTGGATAAGCGCTTAAGGCCTTGTGTGCGTCATTGCGCACGTTCATGTTTCTGTCAGATTCGAACAATTGCTTTAATCGTTCTTTTATTTCTGGATCCTGCCACTGTTTGGTTGCGGCAATTGCAACCATCATAAAAATACTGTGCTCCTGGGCATCCCCGTCTTTAAATTGTTCAATGTATTTGCGATCGTGTACATTCGTTAAAAGACCTTTACCAGAACTATCACCAATTTTTGCCAGAGCAACCGCTGCATCCCATGTCACATTGGCTTCCGTATCATTGAGCATTCCCTTAAGAGCTTCAACTGCTGCAGGGTCTGCAATGTTTCCTAAGGCAATCACCGTGGCCAAGCGGATCCGTGGATTTTCATTTTCTAAATATTTTAAAAGAGCTGATGTTGCTGACTTGTCTTTCAGTATACCAATGGCAGAAATAATTGCATATAAATTTTCATCTTTTTGTAACTCAATGTCTTTTAATAAAATAGGAACAAATTTTGGATTTCCAGTTTTTCCCATGGCCATAGCTAAATATTGCCGCACCCGAGGATCATCCTGGTTTGATTGCTGATACATGGCAATAGTCTCGTCGACAAATGCGTCGTCCGTCGGTATTTGCGCTGGATCAGATAAAAGCCTGGATAATTCAAATGCCGCTTGCCAGCGTTTGGTTGCCCCTCCTGCCTTGATATCATGCAAATAATCTTGAGCACTGTGTTTTTCCATTGTTAAAATGCGCACGGCTGTAAATAATAAAACACAAAATACAGCGAGCAAAAAAGGCACTACAAAAAATGAGTGCACAATGACGCCAAACACAGATTGCTTTTTTTCATCAGGTGGTGTTTGAGGATCGTAGGCCATAGAATCTTTTTATGCGGGGGTCGCCTGGTCGGTTAAAATCAAAACATCGTGGTTAGGCATGACTTCCAAAATCCCACTATCGATGTTATATAAAATATCTTTCCCAGCCTGGTTGACTTTTGCCTGGCCATTTTTTAATGCAGCCACCATGGCCATGTGCCCTGTAAAAACTTGAAAGTTACCCATTAAGCCTGGGGCTGTGACAATATCAACCGGGCCTTCAAAGGCAACACCTGAGGGTGTGGTAATTAATAACTGAAATGACATAGTGTTCCTTATAATGTCTTGGCTTTTGCTAAAACTTCGTCGATATTACCCACCATGTAAAACGCCTGTTCAGGAACAGCATCGTGCTTACCTTCTAGAATTTCTTTAAAAGAACGGATGGTTTCTTCTAAAGGCACATACTTCCCCTTAATCCCAGTGAATTGCTCGGCCACATGGAACGGTTGGGAAAGGAATTTTTGAATTTTACGGGCGCGCTCAACTGTTAAGCGGTCATCTTCGGACAATTCATCCATCCCTAAAATTGCGATGATGTCTTGCAATTCCTTGTACTTCTGTAAAATTTCTTGCACCCCACGGGCGATTTTATAATGCTCATCCCCGACGGTTTCAGGACTCAAAATTGTAGATGATGATGTTAACGGATCAACGGCTGGATAAATCCCAAGCTCGGCGATCGGACGTGATAATTCTGTGGTTGCATCCAAGTGCGCAAATGTTGCAGCAGGCGCGGGATCTGTATAATCGTCGGCCGGAACATAGATCGCCTGGATCGATGTAACAGAACCATTTTTGGTTGAGGTAATGCGTTCTTGCAATTCCCCCATGTCAGTTCCCAAGGTCGGTTGATAACCTACAGCCGACGGGATACGGCCCAAGAGTGCCGATACTTCAGAACCTGCTTGGGTAAAACGGAAGATATTATCAATGAAGAGCAACACGTCTTGATGCATTTCATCACGGAAATACTCAGCAACCGTCAATGCAGAAAGCGCCACACGGGAACGGGCACCTGGAGGTTCATTCATTTGACCGTACACCATCGATGTTTTATCAATAACTCCGGCTTCTTTCATTTCCTTATATAGGGCTGTCCCTTCACGGGTACGTTCCCCAACCCCGGCAAACACAGAATACCCGCCGTGCTCTTTAGCAATATTATTAATTAATTCCTGGATGATAACGGTTTTACCTACCCCGGCACCACCAAATAAACCAATTTTCCCACCTTTACGGTAAGGGGCTAATAAATCAATAACCTTAATGCCGGTCACTAAAATACTCATGGAGGTGTCTTGTTCTTCAACCGTCGGGGCAAGGCGATGGATGGGCATGCGTTTGGTGGCTTTCACTTCCCCTGCTTCATCAATAGGTTCACCTAATAAATTCATAACCCGGCCCAAGGTCCCTTCACCAACAGGCATACTTAAACCTTCCCCCGTATTAGATGTTTCTTGGCCACGCACCAGGCCTTCCGTACTATCCAAGGCAATGGTACGTACAATATTGTCGCCTAAATGCTGAGCCACTTCCAAGGTCAGGTTATTGGGCTTATCATTGATGATCTTATTCGTGGTTTTAAGGGCGTTGCCAATAGCTGGCATGGCTTCCGTCGGAAAATAAACGTCGACAACCGCGCCTAACACCTGCGTGATTTTACCTTTTATTTTAATATTTTCATTCGACATAATTGACCTTTCTTATTTTAAAGCCTCTGCACCTGAAATAATTTCAATTAATTCGGTTGTAATAGCGGCCTGACGGGCACGGTTACGTAATAATGTATACCTGTCGATTAAATCTGATGTGTTTTGTGAAGCTTTATCCATGGCAGACATACGCGCCCCATGTTCTCCAGCAGCATTTTCCAACAAGGTAAAGTAAATCTTAAAATTCAGGAATTTAGGCACTAAAAATACGAACATTTCTTCTGGTTCAGGTTCATATTCATAATCTACCATCGGGCCAGAAGATTTTTCCCCTGGCTTGGATAACATTTGAGGATTGAGCGGCAAAATTTTCTCAATGGTCGGTTCCTGTGAAATTGGTCCATGGAATTTATTGTAAACTAAATAAATTTCCTGGTATTCCCCTTTTAAAAAAGCTTCGGAAATATCTTTTGCCACGGTCAAAGCATCAGGAACATTGGGTTTAGTTGTGACATTTTCATAAAACTTAAGTACTTGGCTGCTGCGTCGAAAAGACATGTACCCCCGACGGCCACAAAAACTTAAAGAAATCTTATTATAATTCGCCTGATTATCTGTTAACCAATGGCGTAATTTACGGATTAAATTATTATTAAACCCGCCGCATAGCCCCTTATCTGAGGTGAATACCACCATCAGGATATTTTTAACAGGTAGCTGGGGCTTCATCAACGGATGTGCTGCTGATGATCCCGTCGATAACCTGCCCATCAATTCCTGAAGCTTGCGGGCGTAGGCCAAGGCATTTCCCTGGGCCTTGTGGGCCCGCTTGAATTTACTGGCTGAAACCATTTTCATGGTTTTAGTCATCTTGCGGGTATTTTTTAAAGACCCGATTTTTTTATTAAATTCTTTTATACCGATCATAGATTTACTCTAAATTACGCACGGAAGTTAGATTTAACTTCGTCTAAGATTTTCTTAAGGGCTGCTTTAATCTCGTCGGTCATTACCAGGGTTTTATTAAATAATTGCACAAAATCCTGGTATTTGCTGTCTAGCTGCGTGTGCAGGTATTCTTCATAGGCACGCACTTTGTTAACAGGCACATCATCCAAATACCCATTCGTCCCAGCAAAAATGATGGCGATTTGTTTAACAACTGGTAATGGCACGCGAATCCCCTGTTTGATAACTTCCATCAAACGACGACCACGGTCTAATTGTTTACGGGTTGCAGGATCCAAATCAGAGGCAAATTGGGCAAATGCAGCCAATTCCCGATATTGGGCTAAATCCAAACGCAATGACCCTGCGGTTTGTTTCATCGCTTTAACCTGGGCATCCCCACCGACACGGGAAACTGAAAGACCGGCATTAATCCCTGGACGCTGCCCAGCATTAAAAAGGTCTGTGTCCAAAAAGATTTGCCCGTCGGTAATCGAGATAACGTTGGTAGGGATATAAGCAGACACATCCCCTGCCTGTGTTTCAATAATTGGCAAGGCTGTTAAACTACCAGCACCTTTGGTGTCTGATAATTTAGCAGCACGTTCCAACAAACGGCTATGTAAATAAAAAATATCCCCAGGGTAGGCTTCACGGCCTGGCGGACGTCTTAACAGCAAGGACAATTGACGGTACGCCTGGGCTTGTTTCGTTAAATCATCATAAACAATTAAAGCATGACGACCACTGTCCCGATAATATTCAGCCATGGCTGTCCCGGAATAGGGTGCAATAAATTGCATGGGTGCTGGATCTGAAGCTGTTGCCGCAATAATTGTGGTGTATTCCATTGCGCCAAATTTACGCAAGGTTTCATATACCTGCACGACGGTGGAACGTTTTTGACCTATGGCCACATAAAAACAGTACACACCCTTACCCTTTTGATTAATGATGGTATCAATCGCCAGGGTTGTTTTACCTGTTTTACGGTCACCAATGATTAATTCACGCTGGCCACGGCCAACAGGAGTTAAAGCATCAATAACCTTAATCCCCGTTTGCAAGGGTTCATGCACATTTTTACGATCAATAATTCCTGGAGCTTTTGTTTCAATTTGTTGCCAATGGTCAGTTTTAATAACCTCTTTACCATCGATGGCTGTACCTAAGGCATCTACGATGCGCCCAAGCAAAGCATCCCCGACCGGCACTGAAGCAATTCTTCCGGTGCGTTTAACTTCATCACCTTCCTTAATATGGGTGTCCTTACCAAAAATCGCAACCCCCACATTATCGCTTTCCAAATTTAAGGCCATTCCTTTAATACCACCAGGAAATTCCACCAATTCCCCAGCCATAACATTATCCAAACCATGGACACGGGCAATACCGTCACCGACATTTAAAACGGTACCGATTTCGTACGTCTCCATCTTGCTTTGGAATTCAGAAAGCTGTTGCTTTAGGATTGAGGTAATCTCATCTGCACGAAGATGTTGGGACATAAGCGCTCCTAAACCCTTTCTAAGGCTTTGCGTTTAAAATCTTGAAGTTCATTTTTAAAACTATGCTCATACAAGCGGCCTTGTGCATACACACGGATACCGCCGATCATATCTGGATTGATATTCCATTGAGATAAAATATTTTTATGGGTAATTGTTTTTAACTTATTTAACAATAAATTCTTACTTTCCTCATCTAATTCCGTGACTGTTTGCACAACAACCCTGGTTTGATTTTTGAAATCATCCATAAATTTCTTAAATGATTCAAAAATATAAACAAGTAAATTTAAGCGGTCTTTTTTTGCCAAGAACGACAGGAAACGTAACAATATGTCATCAATCTTGCCCTGAAAGCATGCCGTTAATAATTTTATCTTTAATGTTTCGTCCATCAGGGGGTTAAGAAAAATTTCCCGCACATCCTCTGATTTCTTATAAACATCAAAAAGTTCAGACAAATCCTCCCACACAGCATCAAGTTTATTTTGCTCTTGGGCTATTTCAAAAAGGGCTTTTGAATATCGGCTGGCAATGATGGACTCGCTCATGCGTGCATATCCTTATTCATCGCATCTTGAATTAATCTTTTATTTTTCTCTACGTCGAGATTTTCTTTTAAAACACGTTCTGCAAGGGCAATGGCTGTATCAACCGTTTCTTTTTTTAATTCCTGCATCACCCGTTGACGCTCGCCTGCCATTTGCGCATTGGCACTTTCAACCAAGCTATCAGCATGCTCTTTAGCCTTTTGCTCAATGCCGGTAGCTACAACTGTTGCAGCATTACGCGCATCCTGGATAATAGCTGCTGCATCGACCTTGGCCTTATCTAAAATTTGAGTTTTTATATCCTCAATATTTTTTAATTGCTCTTGGGCCCGGTCTGCATCTTCCAATGATTTACGAATATAGTCTTCCCTGCTTTTTAAGGCCTGCAAGGTTGGCGCAAAAGCAAAGCGTTTTAAAATCCATAGCAAACCAAAGAATGTCAGCCATGTCAGCCCTGCTAATATAGCATCGGGAGCGATTTCAAAACCTTTTGAAGCATGTTCAACCGCAGCTGCGGCCACTTGGGTAGTTTGGTCCATAGGTCCCTTTTAAAATAAATTATTTCATTAAAGCCATGAATGAAATAACGGCACAGAACAATGCAACCCCTTCAACTAACGCGGCCCCGATAAACATAAGAGTCTGTAATTTGCCAGATTGTTCTGGTTGGCGAGCAATCCCTTGTAAGGCAGCAGCGACAATAAGACCGACCCCGATCCCAGCCCCAATGGCTGTTAAACCGGCACCGATCGCCGCTGTTAGGTTTGCTAAATGTTCAATTGTTAATGTTTGCATATACTTGTCTTCCTTTCTGTTAATGTTCTGCGTGATACATTAAACCGATAAAAACAGACGTAAGCAATGTAAAAACATACGCCTGCAAAAATGCAACCCCGAATTCCATCACATAAATGCCCTGGGCCAAAACAACAGCAGGCAACGCATAGACCCCGAGGACAACAACCAAACCTAATAACGACAATAACACCATGTGCCCGGCAAGCATATTCGCTGTCAACCGGATCATCAATGCCGCTGCCTTAATAAAAATACCAACGAATTCCAAAAAAACGATAAATGGTAGCAATAATACTGGCACACCCGACGGAGCCAAGGCATGAAAGAAACCCCCAATGCCCTTTTTAGCAATTGTCCCGACGATCATAAACCATAAGGCAATGAGAGCTAAGGGCCCGGTAACATTGATGTTCGCGGTTGGTGTGGCAAAAATTGGGATCAAGCCAATCAAATTCATGAATAAAATAAAAATAAAAAACGTGGCCAACATCGGCGTAAACTTATCCCCATCCTCTTCCCCTAAATGTGGTCGGGCAATATGGTCGCGGATAAATTGCACAAACATTTCTAAAAGCGTATTGACCCCAGAAGGGATACGTTCATTGGATTTACGGCAAATGCAAAAAATAATCACAATTGCTGAAAATACAATCAAAAGCATTAAGGCATGCAAAGATAACCAGGAAGGTAGGTTCACTTCTCCTATAATAGGCAAATGCCACGTGTGCGCATTGCTCACGTGATGGATCATATATTCATCTAGATGGAATTCGCTTTGTGCCATATTATTTTGAATTACTATCTTTAATTAATTTATAAATTTCCCAAATCATATAAAACACACCTAAACATCCACCGATCGTCGTCCACAAAAACCCGGCATGGAATTTTTGGTCCAGCCAATATCCACCAGCAAAAAAAACTGCCAGGGCCACCCCAACGGAACAAACTAAGGAAAACTCACGCCCCATAATTAATCAACCGTCGGCAATGGTTCATAATAATCTGAACCGCTATGGGCCTGTAATTTGACGATTTTATCGGTAAATTCAGCCATCTTCTGACGGATAATCGCCTCAACTTGAAGCATGGCATCCTTGCGTTTTTGCATGTTCAAATAAACAACTTGATCTAAATCATCAATGGAGGTCAAGATCACATTGTCTAATTCAGCGACGGCCGGGTCCACATTGCGTGGCATGGAAATATCAATCATTAATATGCGTCGCCCTTGGCGTAGCCCCATGATTTTTTCCATAATATCTTTACTTAAAATATAATGTGGGGCGCCAACTGAACAAATACACAAGTCAACTTCGGTTAAAATCTCTTTAATATCCATAAATGACGCCGGGATACCATTGTATTGGCAGGCTAAACTTTCTGCTTTCTCGCCGGTACGGTTCATCAAATAAATTTTATTGACCCCTCGGCTTTGCAAATTGCCGAGTGCTAATTCCCCCATCTTGCCTGCCCCGATGACCAAAACAGATTTGCCTTCCAAGGACCCCAGATGCATTTGAGCCATTTCAATGGCAGCCCAACTAATGGAGGAACCGCCATAGCTAATATCTGTTTCGTGCTGGGCTTTTTTACCGGTACGGATGGCCACATTGGTTAACACATTAAAATATTTAGATAAAATGCCTGTCTCTCGTGCGCGTTCAACCGCGGTTTTCACCTGGCCTAAAATTTGTTTTTCTCCTAAAACCAAGGAATCTAAACCAGTGGTGACACGTAACAAATGTTCAATAGCAACTTCTTTTTCGTAAGTATAAATATATGGGGTGACATCAAAATCGAAATTAATTTTTTTAATGCGGCTAATTAAATCCAAAACAAATTGGGTATCAAGTTGGTCACTAACTCTTTTTAAATAAACTTCGATGCGATTACAAGTGGATAAAACAAAGGCTTCACTAACTAAAGGGTTTTGCTTTAATTCGCTTAAAAGCAAATCTTGCTGGGCGGGATTGAGATAAAATTTCTCCCGGATTTCGATGGGGGCGGTTTTGTGATTGAGTCCTATAACAAACATAAAGTCCACGTAGTAATGTATTTACGTGGACTATAGCAAAGTTTTAAACAAGAATCAATTTTTTACTGAAAAATCTCCGCTCAAATCTTTGCGGTAAGGATTCATCAAATCCATAAAGTGGTCTGGATGGAAAGGACCTATATATTCTTTGGCACCAGCCTCTAAGGCAACTTGTTTTAAGAATTGAATTTCAATGGAACGGGCTTGCAAGGCAAAACTATCCATGGTCGCTGAATTAGGGCTGTAATAAACTAAAATATCTGTCTTGGCTAAATCTTCCATACTTTTTAATTTAGCAATCAATTCATTGATGGGCACATCTTTCATAAATAAGTCCAGCACAATAATATCCGGAACATTGCTGACCACCTTGGCCATGGCATCTAAACCTGAACCCACAAACTCTGCCTTCCATTGCGGGGTGTGCGCCATAAGAGTTGTTGCCTTATTAATCACGGATGGTGTGATCGAATGAAATAAAAGTTTTGTTTTTTGATTATGCATGGCCTGTTCTAAGGCGATGCGGCTTTTAACCACTTCCTCTAACTGGTCAAGAACAACAGGTTTAGGCACAAAATCTTTGACACCCAAATATAAAAATGAGTCCTGCATATTCATTTGGGCAAGTAAGACAATGATGGGAATATCCTTAGTCTGGGCGTTATTTTTAACAGCCTTACATAATTCAAAACCACTCATGGTAGGCATGACGGTATCAGAAATAATTAAATCAGGGACAAACTTGATGATTAAATCATAAGCTTTGCGGCCATCCTGGGTTGGGTAAACATCAAAACCTTTATCCGTTAAACGCTTGCAGGAAAGCTCCATTGCATCTGCTTCATTGTAAGCTAAGACAATTTTATTATTCATTGACCTTCCTCATAAGGGCATAAAAAAACCATTTCCTTGAATTATATCTTCTAGAAATGGATTCTCATACAAAAAAAATGAGTTTGTTTCGGCGGCTAGGCTATCCATTCCAGGACCCTCTGGCTTTGCCCCGCTCCTCTATTTTTAGTGGTAAGCGGGATCCCGTATGCGGGACGTCCCCAGATTGCTCTGGGTTTGCTATTGTCGTTCAAACTATCTAGTAAAAGTATACCCTATAAAAGCCTAATATGCCAATCGATCAACCAATGTCATACCCGAGTGCCTGCCTGCCGGCATGCAGGTTTTTATCGGGCATCCACAGCCTTCTGATTTAACATTTCCCACGCCCCGTTTATAGGGGTTACTTTAATAATAAATGCCGTAACCCCAGTAAAATCAGGGGATAAAAATTCTTGAGGCAACCCCATGTCTGCATCTTTAAACATTTGAGTACTTGCCTCTTCATGATCGATATTAATTTTCAAATCCGAAGATTTTAAATCAATCCCCCCACGCATAGGCGTTGCTGATATAGGCAAGGTTACCATTGCCCGATTTTCTTTTAATTTCTGCCAAGCAGGATTTTTTACCAAATGAACCCCATATTCACGAAACAGCCGTTGCTCTACATTGGCAAATACCTGCTTATCAGATAAGTCCACAGAAATAGAAAATGGAACAATTAAAGTATCTTTAAGATAGTGCGGTTGAAGTGATCTATCGCGAATAGCTCCTGAAGGCGGAACACTTTCACCTGTGGTATAAAGCTCAACCTGCAGCAACTTATTTTTATCATATTTTAAGGAGTGTAAAACTTTATTCATATCCCTTAACAAATCGCTCAAATGCACCCTATTACGATCAGGCTTAATTGAAATATCAATTCTAGGGTTAACACGTTTTAAATATTCAATTCCCGTAAATTCAATTTTTGGCTTTGTTTGGAAATTTGTTTTGCTCCATGCACGCATGATCTGGTAAATCAATGCTAAGGCATGATAGGCGTCGTCTAAATCTTTCTGGATTTGACCTTTTAATATCTCATTATGAGGACCTTGTAATTGATGCAATAAATTCTCAAATTTTATAATCTTTCCAGGTAAAAATTCAAAATATCGGCTTATAAATCTTTTATTATGTACAGATGCGTATTCAATAAATCTATTGTGCGCAGGAGATAACGTATCTTGTTCCATAAAATCAACAAGATGCGCTTCAAATATCTCGTGCTTTCGATCTTTTCTAATCGCCCGAATTAATTCTTTATCAAATTCATTTTCTAGGCGCACAACAGGCAACTGTTTAATTCCACTCTTAGAAAAAATTGTTGGCCAGAAATAGGGATGAAGAAGGCCTAAGCCTTTAAAAACACCTTCAAAATATTTTCCTTTTATATTCGTTGTTAACATTGCAGCCTGGGCGGGCATTCCATCTGTGTTCTTAACCACATTTGCCAAAAAACTAATCACATTATCCTGTTTAACCAAGGCTTCAATTAAATCAAAGGTGTTCAATTGTTGTTCTGTTTTATCAAATATACTTTTTGCAAAACTATAATCCCTGCCTAAATAAATTTCTTCTGAGGCAGTTTTATTAAATAGCTGGCCGATACGTATAACAATGCCAGATTGATGCTTGCGTAATGAAAGTTCATAAAAATTAACACCAACTTTCTTTACAAAAAACTTTTCTCCAAAACGATCCTCTCTTGCTCCCCAAATTGCTTTGGACGCCTTTACTGTCCCTTCTGGCAAATGCTGGCTGTAGCCAATTGGAAAAGGCATCCTTGTATCAGGTTTGGATATAATCAACAATTTCTCCCTATCATAATAACAGATGGGTCCCTTATCTAATTGAACGCGAATTAAACCTGGTCTTGACCCTACAACCTTCCCAATACCATCAGGTGTCTTGACCTTGAGAAATCGCAATGATTCTCCTGGCATTACTGGTTTAATGTTCTCATAAAAATTACCCCTTCTTAGTATTTCGACAATAAACGCTAATTCGGCATACAGTTGCTGGGCTTCGCTTTCTGTTTTTAATAATTTTCCATCCGTTAAATTAAGATATTCTGAAAAGAAATCGTCAAGAAAATTATCTATGGACGCATGTCCTGCGATAAAATCGACTAAAATCTGAGTAGTACTAATTGGATACCCTTCCCTAATAGATTTCTCAATTCGACCTTTAATAGGAGCATATAATTTAGGCCAGAAACTATGTCCGGATTGTAATTGCCCAAGGAGTAGTTGATCAAATCTTCGTTCATTCTGGGATAAATACTTTTTAAATTCACTGGCTGTTGCCATGGCAACTAAAAATTCCTGTACTTCCCCTCGATCAGCAACTTCCGTTTGACTTAATTGCTGATAATCAACCCGCGCCATCTTGCTTCTGTCTACGTTCATTGCCGCGCTGGGGGTGGTTTGCTCTGGTCGAATATCTGTTGTCATTGCGAAATTAACTTCGTCCGGGGAGCGTTGTTCTTGTGGGGTCAACATGGCAAAAGCTTTAACTACCTGAATATTTTTTGAATGAAGCACGGTACCACCGGAGAAATATTTTCTAGGTACAGACACCCCTCCCTTTCCCTCCCCATCAAGGGGAGGGAAATCCTCCTTGATATAATTAAAGACGCCTTTTTTGTAGGCTTGGAGGTATTGCCGATAGATCTGTTCTGGATCCCCGATAGAATCATTCGGGGATGACAATCCTCCTATTTTATTTTTATCTGCATATACTCGATTAAGAACTGCTTGTTTTAA
>CAZHGK010000027.1:0-14127 GCA_964532095.1 uncultured Planctomycetales bacterium
GCGCCCATGGCCTAATGGATAAGGCAACAGCCTCCGGAGCTGTTCATGCAGGTTCGACTCCCGCTGGGCGCGTTTAATAAAAGGAAATCATGAGAAAACAAAAAATTACAATTTCAGTGATCGGTGGTAGCAGCATCAGCACAAAGGTGGAAGATTTAGCAGAAAAAGTCGGGCGCATGATTGCCGAATTAGGGTGTATCCTCGTGTGCGGTGGCTTGGGTGGGGCGATGGAGGCAACAGCCAAGGGCGCTAAAAAGGCAGGTGGAATGACCATTGGCATTTTGCCTGGCAAGGAAAAGGATGATGCCAATCCGTATATTGATGTGGCGCTCCCGACGTCGATTGGCTATGCGCGTAATACCATTGTGGCCTGTTCTGCGGATATCGTGATTGCGCTTCCTGGAAGTTATGGTACCAATTCCGAAATTTGTTATGCGCTTGTCTATGGCCGGCCCGTGATCGATTTGGGTAATTGGAATATCAACGGCATGATTGATGTGAAGAATTTTGAAGAAGCCGAGGAGAAGATTAAACGTCTGATCAAGAAGTTGCAACAGAGCTAGTCGGTATTATCGGGTGACGGGAGGCGAGCTGGCTTGGAACGGACGGACCAGAATGTGTACCTCAGCAGGGAAACCCCGGTACCAAAGGGCTAGCTTACATAAACCAAAACAGGAGTACCAAGCCCGAGCCGAGCCGGCGGGACCCGATAATACGATATGCCTGAATTACCAGAAGTTGAAACAATTGCCCGCGATTTGCAAAAAACTATCCTCAACAAAGTCATTCGCTGCGTTGATGTGCATGACCCATTTGTTGTTAAACAATCCAAAACAGATTTTATTAAGCGATTAAATAAGCAGGGTATTGATGCCATTACCCGTCGGGGAAAGGCATTGGCCATTCATTTAAGCTCTGGCGAGTTTTTTATTGTCCAGGTGATGATGACTGGTCAGTTGGTATTTAACGCCACGCCAGACCGCCATACGCGCGTGGTTTTTGATTTTACCGACGGAAGCAAGCTTTTATATAATGACCAACGCCGCTTCGGGCATTTGCAGGTGGTAAAAAATTTGGAAGAAGTTAAACATTTTCAGATTTTAGGGCCTGAACCATTTTCCAAAGAATTTAATGACGAGTATTTGTGTCAGCAATTAAAGAAATCCCGTCGACCAATTAAGACGCTTTTGCTTGATCACACCATGGTCGCTGGGATTGGCAATATTTATGCCTGCGAAATTTTGTTTCGCTCAAAAATCAGCCCTAAGAAATTATCCTGCCGCATCAATCGGGGGCAGGCAAGCCAAATCCGTTACCAAATCATCGACGTGTTAAAGGAAGCTATTGCGGCTCGTGGATCTTCCATGCGCAATTACCGGGATGGGGCAGGAAACAAGGGAAGATTTAAATCCCGCATCCGTGTTTATGCACGGGAAGGGGATGCGTGCGTGGCGTGTGCCACGCCCATTGAGCGCATTGTCCAGGGCGGAAGAAGTACGTTTTATTGTGTGAAATGTCAGAAGTAATTTGTTATAGTAAAACTTAATTAATATGGAAAAAATTCAAAATACATATAAGGTCATTGCCAACGAAAAATTGTGCGCCAAATTCTGGCGTTTAAGTTTTGACGCCCCAGATTTGGCAAAGTCGGTTCAAGCAGGCCAATTTGTCCATATCCGCACCAATGAAGGCTTTGAGCCATTCTTCCGTCGGCCATTTAGCGTATTTCGTGCCCAAAAAAAAGTGGATATATTTTATGAAGTGGTAGGTCCAGGCACTGCGCTCCTCGCAGCCAAGCAAAAAGGGGATGTGGTGGATGTTCTTGGTCCGTTAGGTACGCCATTTCATTTACCACCACCGGAAACCAAGCAGGTGGTGATGATTGCTGGCGGCATTGGCATTGCTCCCATGATGATGCTTTCTGATGTGCTTAAAAAGAAGAAATATGAATTAATCTTGTTATACGGCGGACGGACCCGCGGCCATGTATATCCCATGAAGGAATTTAAAGACAATGGGGTGAAGGTGCATGTAGCGACCGACGACGGTTCCGTGGGTTTTAAAGGACGGGTGAGCGGCCTGTTTGATAAAATCAAATTAGATCCAGCAAGCACCTTTGTTTATACCTGTGGGCCTAATCCGATGATGAAGGCTGTGCAGGAATTTTGTGTGAAACATCATTTAAAAGGCCAGGCAGCGTGTGAAGAAATCATGGCCTGTGCATTAGGGGCCTGCCTGGGGTGTTCTATCCAAACAACCAAGGGCTATAAAACCGTGTGCTACGACGGGCCCTGTTTTAATATTGAAGAGGTTATGTTCCACTGATGCTTAAATTATCCATTACAATTGGTTCTGCCACATTTCCCAATCCGGTGACGGTTGCCTCTGGCACCTTTGGCCATGCCCAGAAATATTATGCATTAGATGAGGTCAAGAAATTAGGGGCCATTGTCCCTAAAACCGTGACCTTTCATGCGCAGGTCGGCAATCCTCCGGTACGAATTTTAGAAACCCCGTCGGGAATGATCAATGCCATTGGCATTGAAAACCCAGGCATTGACGAATTTATCCAAACAAAACTTCCTTCGTTACAGAAAATCGGTGTTCCGTTAGTCATTAGCATTTTAGGGCATAATGAAGAACAATTTGTGGGCATTATCGAGCGCTTAAATGAACAAGCTGGGATCACTGCCGTCGAGATGAATTTATCGTGCCCTAATTTAAAGCATAAGACCTTGGTGGCCCAAGATCCGCAGGCGACGGAACATTTGGTTAAAAAAATTAAATCGCTTTCCAAATTCCCAATTATTGCTAAATTATCTCCGAACGTGACGGATATTGCAGATATCGCCCAAGCTGCCGAAGTGGGTGGCGCGGATGCCATAAGTTTAGTTAATACATTTATGGCTATGGCCATTGATATTAAAAAACGCAAATCCAGGATTGGTAATTTTACCGGCGGGCTGTCCGGCCCAGCGATCCGTCCGATTGCCGTTGCCATGACCCATCGGGTGTACCAGAGGGTTAAGATTCCGATTATCGGGATGGGCGGTATTGCCAGTACTAATGATGCTTTGGAATTTATTATTGCTGGCGCGTCCATGGTGGCAGTTGGCACATTTAATTTTGTTAATCCCCGTGCTCCTCTGGAAATTCTAGAAGGCATTCAATCATTTATGAGGGAAGAAGGGGTTAAGGATATAAAGCAGTTAATTGGCAGCTTAAAGAATTAATTATGGCAAGAAACCCAAGAAATCATTTAATTGTTGCCCTTGATGTGCCTACTGTCGATGCTGCAAAATCGCTCATCGACCAATTACAATCCACCGTCGATATTTTTAAAATTGGCAGCCAAATTTTTACCGCCACTGGCCCTGCCATCTGCCATTATGCCGAAGCCAAGGGTAAAAGAATTTTCCTCGATTTAAAATTCCATGATATTCCAAACACAGTTGCCTCTGCCGTTAAAGCGGCCGTGAGCCTTAATGTGTTTATGATGACCGTGCATACCGTCGGTGGCAAAGAAATGTTGGAAGCTGCCAGCAAGGCTGCACGTGAGCAGGCGCATGACCTGGGGGTGACGCGTCCATTCATTGTAGGGGTCACGGTATTAACAAGCACAGCGCAAGATTCTAACACCAAGGATGTGGTATTAGAGCGGGCGCGCTTGGCCAAGGAATGCGGGCTTGATGGGGTTGTTGCCTCTGTTGAGGAAGCCGCAGCGATTAGAGCGGCCTTGGGCAAAGATTTTATTATTGTTACTCCGGGGATTCGTCCGGCAGACGCATCCAAGGATGATCAAAAACGTGTGGCAACACCGGCCGTTGCAATAAAAAGTGGCAGTAATTTCCTGGTGGTTGGTCGTCCCATTGTGGCAGACCCGTCACCATCAGCAGCAGCCTTACGCCTGTTAAAAGAAATGATGCCAACGTAATGTTGGCATCATCCCGAGCCTGTATGCGAGGGATCCACTTTAAGGAGGAGATAAGAATGAATCTCTTTGTCAAAAAACCGATCACCCGCATTATTGAAAACTCCGACGGTGGAGAGTTCACATTAAAGCGTTCTTTAGGGACATGGAGCTTGGTGTCTCTAGGCATTGGCGCGATCATTGGGGCTGGTCTTTTTTCTTTGACAGGTATTGCGGCGGCAGAAAATGCCGGGCCTGCAGTTGTTTTATCGTTTATGATTGCCGCAGTTGGTTGTGCCTTTGCAGGTATGTGTTATAGCGAGCTGGCATCCATGATCCCTATTGCCGGAAGCGCCTATACCTATACCTATGCGACCATGGGTGAATTGGTTGCTTGGATCATTGGTTGGGATTTAGTTTTAGAGTATGCTGTTGCCTCGTCGGTGGTAGCGGTTAGCTGGTCCAGGTACGTTGGGTCCTTCCTTAAAGATTTTGGCATTGTCCTTCCTCAGAAATTTACAGCCTGCCCGTTTGATCCGATCACCTTGGCAGATGGCACAGTGACGCACGGCATTTTTAATGTTCCAGCTATGATTATCATTGTGTTAATTTCCCTGCTGTTGATGATTGGGATTAAGGAATCCGCGCTGGTTAATTCGATTATTGTTATTATAAAGCTGGCTGTGGTTTTGACCTTTGTGGCTGTCGGAGTTCATTATATTAACCCTAGCAATTACGTGCCATTTATTCCCGAGAGCACAGGCAAGTTTGGGGAATTTGGTTTAAGCGGGGTGATGCGGGCCGCTGGCGTTATTTTCTTTGCCTATATTGGTTTTGATACGGTATCGACAGCAGCACAGGAAACAAAGAACCCGCAGAAATCTGTGCCCATTGGCATTTTAGGGTCCTTGGCCATATGCACGGTTTTATATTTAGCGTTCTCGTCGGTATTAACGGGGATGGTTAATTATAAGGACATGCGTGGGGATGCCGCACCCGTTGCCACAGCCATTAACCTGACGCCATACCCGTGGTTACAGTTGTTAATTAAATTAGGGATTATTGGCGGGTTTACGTCGGTGATTTTGGTTATGCTTCTTGGCCAATCGCGTATTTTTTATTCCATGTCCCGTGATGGGTTATTACCCAAATTATTTTCTGATATCCATCCCACCTGGCGAACGCCCTGGCGTTCAAATTTATTGTTCATGGTGTTTGTTGGTTTCTTTGCCGGTTTTTTCCCTATTTCAAAATTAGGGCATATGACATCCATTGGCACCTTGTTGGCCTTTATCATCGTCTGTGCCGGGGTTATGATCCTGCGTTATACCCAGCCTTTATTACCCAGACCGTATCGGGTTCCATTTTTTCCGTTATTTCCATTCTTGGGGATTTTAGTTTGTTTGGCGATGATGACTTCGTTAGATGGAGAGACGTGGTGGAGGCTAGGCATCTGGTTGGTGATCGGTTTAATAATTTACTTTACGTACAGCCGTTTTAATAGTAAGTTATCCACCACATCACGTACTGATTCACCACCAGGCGCGGACTTTGCGTCAGGCTAATTGCTTGAAATCTTGAACCAATGTCTTATAATAATTATAAATTATAGGATATAGGTTCATATGAAGGTTAAAGAACGCAGACTGGCTCGTCGACTAAGACAAAAAGGGTGGTCTTTAAGATCCATTGCTGAAAAGACTGGTTGTTCCAAAGGGTCTATCAGCGCTTGGATTAAAGATATTCCTCTTAGTTCCGATCAAATAAGAAAGCTTAAGAATTCACAAGATCGAGGCAGGGCTAAGGCAGCGAATCATCCAAATAGTCCAAAATCCAAATGGCATAAAATACGTACTGAGCTTTCTACGGTCGCCCAAAAGGAAATCCCCCATAGCGTTTCAGATCAAGTATTAACAATGGTTTGTTCGGCTTTATATTGGGCAGAAGGGTACAAACAGACGACTGCCTTGTTTGTGTTTGCAAATTCTGATCCTGACATGATTAGAATTATGATGCGTTTCTTGACAGATATCTGCGATGTTCCCAAGGGAAAATTACGTGGTAGGGTTAATATTTATCCAACCCTAGATGTAAAAAAGGCGCAAAAATATTGGTCAGATGTCAGCGGTATTCCAATAAGCCAGTTTCACCAGCCGTTATTAGCTGTTAGTCGAGCGAGCAAGCATAAGAGAAAGACGTTGCTTTATGGTACCTTTAGAATTATAATCTCGGACGTATTTTTATGTTCTAAGATTCACGGTTGGATTAACGGATTAAGATTTTGGGCAAGTAGCTCAGTTGGTTAGAGCATTCGGCTTACATCCGAACGGTCGAGGGTTCAACTCCTTCCTTGCCCATTAAAATTTAAAGTTTGTGTAAAAGGAGCAGCGAATAGGGAGGGGGATGACCTGAGCGAATAAAAATTTGTTTACAAAATTTTTATTTGTGTTTTAATAGGAATCTTCGTGGGGCCGTAGTGTAGCTGGTTAACATGTCAGCTTGTCACGCTGAAGATCGCGAGTTCAAATCTCGTCGGCCCCGTTTAAAATATAAAACCCACCTAAAATGGTGGGTTTTATATTTTAAGGGGTTTGACAGTTTGAACTTGTATGAGCGTAAGCGAACCGAGTTCTATTATGAATTACCACAATACATTCTAGAAAAATTCATAATCCACGAGGACGAAGTCCGAGTGAATCTCGAGAAATACCCAGGCCTGACTTTTATAAGTCAGGCCTTTTTTATTCTTGATGAATGCTTTTAATTGTGTTATCCTTTAGTAAGAAAGTAGGAATAAGTAGGAAAAAGGAGATGGCTTATGGTAACACGTATGAGAGAAAAAGGGCAAATAACAATCCCAGCAAATATTCGCGAATCTTTGCATTTATCCAAGGACTCTATATTGTCCGTTGCTAGAGTTGGTAACGGGATCCTTTTAACTGCCCAGCCATCAGTTTTTGAGTCTGTTTCAGCTAAATTTGCTAAAGCAGCTAAGAAGCAAGAGGTAACCCTGGAAGATCTTCTCAAAGAGTTAAAGAAAATCCGCCATAAAGACAGTTAAATGGTTACTGCTCAATACCGCATATTTTTTGATACTAGTGTTTATATTGCTGCCTTGCTTTCTTCAGAAGGTGCAGCCGCAGAGCTTATACGGTTAGCGGAAGCTGGTGTTATAAGGATGGTGGTTTCTGAAGAGGTTATTGTTGAGTCAGACAGGGTTTTAAGTGCAAAATTTCCGCAGCTTATTCAAGAGAGTCGTAAACTTTGGAAGAATCTCAGTCCTGAAGTGGTTCCTAACCCTACAGCACATCAAGTCAAATTATTTATAGAAAAATTGCCTAAAGGAGATGCTTCTATTTTATGCGCAGCTCAATTAGCAAAAGTTTCAGCTTTTGTGACGTGGAATACGCGAGATTTTATGAATCATCAAGTTACGCCACTTGTTGATTTTCCAATTGTTGTACCTGCAGATTGCTTAAAACTTTTTAGAAATTGGATAGAACCATTTTTACAATAACTTGCCGTCACTTCCTCTGCAAGATCATCACCCCATGATTATTCGCCCAGCCAGGCTCTTCGTTCCAGTTGCCACCGATACGTCCCACAGGCTGGTAATGCTCAGCAATATAATTTGAAATAAGCGGGCAGTAGGTTTTGCCAAATTCCCCCAAACCTATTTCATTGGAGCGGTAGCGGTTGGACATCACCACGAATTTGACATTTTTCGATTCTAATTCTTTGATCACGGATACTTCTTGCTGGGGAGGGATTTTGATGTGGTCAAAGAAAATCAGCTGCCTCGTCGGGGATTTCTTGCCGACTAAATAATAATACAAATCGTCATAAGGCAGGGCAAAGAAGGTCTCGTCGTTTTTCAAATTAGCAGAAAGATAGGCGGTTGTTTGATTGACTGCCTGGACCCATTGGGGCTCATTGCCGACGTAAACATGGCCTCGAGGCATGGACAAATATTGTTGTGCTTGTTTGGCAGCGTTGATATTTTGGGCGCTGGCATAGATGGACACGCCAATTAAGAAGGCCAATATGATCCACACAATGGCCCGCACAGCTTTAGGGACGATCGATAGGGCTGTTGCAATCATCAAAATGTTAAAGAACATCACAAAGGGCATGGACCAAAAGCAACGGTACCAGACCCCGCTGACGACAAATTCATGCATATTTAATACAAAGAACACGCCAAGCACGGCAAGGGAGGTTAATATTTTTTGATTGTCCTTGTTTAATCCAGCAACTAAGAGCATCAAGCTAATCACCCAAGAAACATGGATTAACACATGAGAAAATGCATTGAGGACAATAAATATGGTGGTGATCCCGACGGGAATCTTGCCAGATATTAAAGCTTGGATGGGGATGATGACCACATGAACAAAGGTTAACCATTGTTGGGTCAGGTAATAGCTTGTGGTGGCCAATAAGGTGGCATGATGGGGCTGGTCGTCGCCAAAATACGGGTGGCATTGGCGAATTTCATAAAAGGGAAGGCCAATCATGGTAAGCCAGTACACAAAGGCGACAAGCGCTGGCACAGCCAGGAGCAAGATGGCATAGAATTTTTTAAGGGAAAGATCAGGTTTTTGGCGCCATAATAATCCTGTACCGACGGTGGTTAAGAAGGTGACGATTAAGGACACCAGGCCAAAGTTGATTTTGACAAAACAAAACAGCACAATGGCGGGCAGGGTGCGCCATAGCCAGCTTTGATGACGGGTGCTGATAAAACTTAATAGGCACCAGAAAATAAATAATTCCAGGGCAATGCCGCCGATATGGTTATAGGTAAAAAAGAAATCCTGCTGGGACACCATAAACCATGCAGCCCCGATGTAGGCAATAAAAGCAGGCATAAGAACAGTAGCTGCCAAATAAAAAAATACGCCACAGGTAGCAAAGACAAACCATTTGCCGATGAGAATGCTGGAAATTTTTACCCCAAGGATTTTATAGAATATGCCGTAGTAATACGGCATGAGGGGGCCATACACCCACCAAAAATCTTTATAGGGAACGTCCCCATGGAACACAGCTTCAGCCGCATATAAATCACGGCCATGGTCACCTTGGGACAATGAATCCTCAAAATTCATTCCCGAGAAACCAATAAGCCAGGCTGTGATAATCGTTAAGATAAGAAATTGTTGTTTGGCATTAAGCCATGTGGGGCGTTGGTTTGTCATAGAATTTCATTGTATGGGTGTTCGGTGTTTCTGTCAAAGTCCTGCTTCGTTTTTATCAGAACCTTCGCTATAATAAATCCCATGCGTCGTTTCCTGTGGTTTGCTATTCCTTTTATCATTTGGCTTGCCTGCCTCTGGCCGTTTTTAAACGGCACCATTCCTTTAAATATGGACACCAATACGATCTATGCGGTGGCCAAATACTATTTTAATAATGTGCTTAATGGCACAGTGCCTTTATGGGAACCGTTTGTGGTTTTAGGTCGCCCGTTTTATGCCTTGCCGATTTGTAATCTATTCCATCCGACCACCCAGGTGATGCCGCCGTTGGTATTGTTTGGGATCAATTATCAAATTGCCTTTATTGTGGCCATGATTGTTTATTTTGCTTTAGGGCTTTGGGGATTTTATTTATTAGTTAAACAGTTGCTCAATTGCCGCTATATGGCCTACATAGCGTATGTGGCCCTGCTATTTTCCAGCGTCGGGGTTGGCATGTTTACCCAGTGGACCTTGGTTGAAATCTTGGTGCCGGCGATTTGGTTTTTTTATGGGGTCTTGGCCTTTGCCCAAAAACCCTCGGCATATAGTTGGGGTATTATTTGTTTATCATTGATGACGGCCCTTGTTGCGTATTTGCCGTTTTATTTTTTGACAGTGGTTATTGTTGTTGGGGCATTTACACTTATTTTATTTTTTAAAGAAACCATCAGTTTTATAAAAACATCCTGGCAATGGGCCCGCAAACATAAGGCCATTGTTGTTTTAGGTGTGATAGGAATTTTAGTATGCACATTACCTTTGTTAATTTATAAAAACATCGATGCCTCCGGCGATGTGGTCGCTCCTGGCCGTCACTGCCAATATGTCACAGCCCAAGAATGTTACGACCGCACCATGGGCCATCAAGGCGGGATGTTGTACGAAGAAATCACCCGCAGTGGCACCTTGGCCGAACGCTTGAATATTTCTTATTTATTCAGTCATCAGGATAAGCTGACCTATGGGTCAGACTCTTTATTTTTTGTCCCGATTATTTTATTTCTTTGGTTAGCGACGGGGTTCTTTCTTCCCATGACACGGCTGTCATGGGTTTTAGTCTTAGCATCAGCAATGCTGGTATTAATTGGGGTAGGGGATGTGACGGGTGTATATCGGGCGTTGTACGAACATTTATTTTTTATGAAATATTTCCGCAATATTTTCTTTTTCCAAACATATTTAATCCCGTTGGGAATTTTATTGGCATTGATGGTATTAAAACAGTGGTTAAGTATCGAGATGGCAACAACATCCAAGCGTAAAATAATGACGCTATGGGTGATTCTTGTTCACGCAAGTGTATGGATGTTTCTTAATCATCAAGGGGATGTCTTGCCAGCCGCATATGCGACGGTGATCGCCAGCGTCTTAGTGTTGATGTTATTAATCTGGCGGGGGAAAAAATACAGTCCGTCGGTGTGGGCGGCAGTATTCGCTGGCTGTGTTTTAATTCATCCGATCCAGGTCATGGCTTTTTACACCAAGAATGCGGTGGAATTTTCTTCTCCTTTGCCACATGAACCATCACGCGCCATATTTTCGTGGGTAAGGCCAGAAAAACCAGAAGTATCCACAAGCAAGATCTATCAATTTGTGCCTTATGAAGATTTCTGGTATGGCATGGCCATGAAAGATTCTCCGGCGCGTATTAGCACCCCACAAAGCGCTGGCCGTTGGATTTTTCAATTAGCAATGACAATGCCTGCAGATAGCTTGGCAAAATATGCCACTGCTAAAATTGTTCTGTATGACCAGTGGCAAAATACGCCGGATCTTATCTTGCCTAATGGCCAGGCCTTGACTGGCCCCAATGCCTTGTTGGAAATTACCCGTTTTAATGTCAATGAATTGGATATGCGCACTCATTTTTCATTTGAAAAGCTGGTTGTCTACAATGACGCCTATACCCGTTACTGGCATGTCTATATCGACGGAAAAGAAGCAAAACTGTTACGGGCAAATGTTGCCTTTAAGGCTGTTGTTGTGCCTGGCGGAGAACATGACGTGTCCTGGCGCTATCAGCCGCCTGGTGGAGGGTGGGTATATATTTTTGTCACCCTGGTTTTTATGTTTTTATCAACCTGTGTTGTTGCAATTTATTTTAAAGAAAGGCGACAATCCTGATGGCGCGTTGGGTGAACCGTCATATTTTTGTTTGGGCAATTGTTGCCCTGATGATGTATGTGTGCATGGATAAACCCAAGGCGCACGATAGCCGCGGCCGTTATTTGTTGGGGATTTTTTATAATGGCCATTTTGAAAATCTCAAAGATGGCATTGTTTATCTTGATTATATGCACCGCATTGATCCATCAAATCCTGACTATACAGCTAAACTAAAATTCTGTTATGAGCATTTAAAATGATGTTACAATAATCCATTCATTAACCTTCATTTCTTAAGGTTCGCATGCAGCAAAGTCAGCAGAAAGAATGGCGGTTCCAATGGCAACATTTTGCCATGGATGAAGAGCGTTTTTTATTGATGGATTGGATTTATCCTCAATGTTTGCAAGATTTTACGGGTCTGGATGTATTAGAGGCCGGATGCGGGAATGGTGTGCATACCCAGATTGTTGCTGAATATGCCCGTCATGTGACAGCTGTAGATTTAAATACGGCTGATCTTGCCGAGAAAAGGCTTCAATCATTGACCAATGTCCGCGTGGTTGGGGCAGATATTGCCACGATGGATTTGGGCCGGCAATATGACGTGGTTTTTTCGATAGGGGTTGTCCATCATACAGATCATCCAGATAAAACCGTTGAAAATCTTAAGCGTCATGTGAAACCTGGAGGTCTGGTCATCTTGTGGGTTTATGCTCAAGAAGGCAATGGTTTAGTCTGGGGCATTATTGAGCCAATCCGTAAAAAAATACTTAAATATTTAAGCAGGCCAGCGTTGTTAAGCTGTGCCTATATTTTAACGGCCTTGCTATATGTTCCAGTTTACACCTTGTATTTATTGCCGCTGGCGCGATTACCATTTTATGCATATTTTGAAAATTTCAGAAAGCTGCCATTTCGCCGGAATTGTTTAAACGTGTTTGATAAACTCAATGCGCCACAGGTAAGTTTTTTAAATAAAGATCAAGTGGAAGGCTGGTTTAAAGATGGCGCATTTAATCTTAAGCACTGTGACCATTATAAAAATGTCAGTTGGCGTTTGACTGCGGTAAGAAAATGAACGGCATGCGCTTAAAAAATTCCATCCATGATATTTGTATTGTTGGTGCTGGCCCGTCGGGGCTCACCTTGGCGTACCAATTGTTAAAAGCAGGCAAGAAGGTTGTTTGCATTGAGCGCGACAAGCGCGTGGGCGGTTTGGCTAAAAGCTATGATTATGGGGGCCATATTTTTGATACAGGGCCCAAACGTTTCCACACCGATGACCCCATGGTCATTAATTTTATCCATGAAATTACCCAGGGGAATATTAGTCGCATTGGTCGCTCGACCAAGGTCCATTTTCTAAACCAATATTTCCAATGGCCATTGCAAACGAAGGATTTAATCCGCATGCCCTTAGGCATTGCCTTAAAATGCGCCTCTGATTTATTAAAAGACCGTCCCATTTCCGATTCTGCTTCTTTTCGCCAGTATGTCCAGGCGAAATATGGGCAAACCCTGTATGAAACATTTTTTAAACCATATACACAGAAATTTTTAAGGTGGGATGCGGAAGATATCCATTCTGATTGGGCGTCGACGGGAATTAACCGCACTGTGATTGACAAGCGCATCAATGCCACCAGCCTTTTTGACATGATGAAGGCTTTAATGTTGCCGGCTAAGATTGAAACAGAATTCCTGTACCCTGTGTCAGGTGGTTTTGGTGGATTTTATGAGCAGCTCTTGAGTTTGTGCCAGACGTACGAACAGTTTGATCTTATTTTATCCGATACCATAAGCCAGCTGCATGACGATGGCCGACGGTTAAATGCCTTAACAACCCAGGGACGTTCCCTGGTGTTTGATGAGTTGGCGTGGACCGGAAATTTGAATAATTTAAAACAGATGGTCAGTCCCCAGGTGCAGGATGTGCACTATTTAAATACCATTTTTTATAATATTGTTTGTCGTCAAGAGGGAGTAGGGCAACAAAAAGCCCAATGGATCTATGTCAGCCGGGGAGACAGTTTAATTAGCCGCATTACCTGCATGAAAGAATTTGCGCCCAACACGTGCAAGGAAGGCTACTATAATGTGATTTGTGAATTAACAGATTCTAAAACAAAACCCGTGTATATGCATGACCCCCGTGCCTACATCGACGGCATATTAAATGAATTGCAGCATATGCGCTTTATCAAGGACCGCCGTTGGGTTGAGGCGGTGCATATTGAACCCGTTGTTGATACCTATCCTATTTATCATCGTCGTTATATCCAGGATTTTGGCCAAACAGCTGCAGCCATCAAGAAATTTTCCAAACGCATTCACCTGCTTGGCCGTTGCGGGGCGTTTTGGTATAACAACAGCGACCATTCCATCCGTTTTGCTATGGAAACCGCCGACCGTTTGTTAGGCCGGCAGAACAAGGAATTTTATTATCGGGATTATTTTGGTGGGGTGCGACGATGAAGGTACTGTTTATCCATAATAACGGCATTCAAGAATCCATCGGGGTTTCTAATATTTCCGCGGTGCTCAAAGCCAACGGTCACCAGACCGATTTGCTATTAACGTCCCATACTGTGGATTTAGAAGAAGAAATTCGTCGGATCAATCCTCAAATCATCGCCCTGTCCGGGTTAACAGGCGTGCACCAGTCATTGATTACCTTGGGCCAACGCATCAAAAATTCCTTTGATGTGACCATTGTGATGGGCGGGCCCCACCCGACGTATTCCCCGGAAGTTATCGAGCACGACTGGATTGATATTATCTGCCGCGGAGAAGGTGAGCTGGCCATGTTGGAATGGGCCGATCGCTTAACCGATGGACGTGATATCACTACCATTGAGAATTTGC
>CAZHGK010000027.1:14137-19197 GCA_964532095.1 uncultured Planctomycetales bacterium
AAATGCGCGCCCCCGTACCATTAGATGAATTGCCTTTTCCTGACCGGGAACTTTATTACAAATATCCATTCCTGCGCGATGTTCCCATGAAAAGATTCATTGCCAGCATGGGTTGTCCTTATCCGTGCACGTTTTGTCACGAGCCCGTGATTCGGGGCATGTATAAGGGCAAGGGCAATTACGTGCGCCGTAAATCTGTTAATCGCATTGTTGGGGAAATCAAATATATCCAGGACCGCTATCCGCTTAAGCATGTGCATTTCTCCGACGATCTTTTCTTTATCCGCAATGCCTATGAATGGCTGGAAGAATTTGCTGAAGTTTATCCGAAGGTCGTGGGCTTGCCTTTTTCATGCAATATTCGTTATGATTCCGTTGTTGAACATTCGGCAAATTTGCTTAAAAAAGCTGGGGCCTATGGGGTGGCGATTGGCTTAGAATCGGGAAATGAAGAGATGCGTGAGAAGGTTATTAAAAAAAGGGTCAAAAATGAGCACATGATCGACGGGGCAAGATTGCTACGGGAACGTAAAATCAAAATGCTCACCACCAACATGATTGGCTTGCCCGGCGAAAGTTTGGACCAGGCCTTTGAAACTGTAGAACTGAATATGCGTTTAAAATCCAATTTTACCCGGGCAAATACATTTTTGCTTTTTCCGGGACTGCCCATGGTGGATTACGCCATGCGCAATGGTTTTGTGGACCCTAATTTTGATATTCAAAAGCATGTGGCAGAGTCGACGGAAATCAATTTAAAGACGCCATATGCTAAGGAATTCCGCAATTTGGCGTCGCTATTTTGGATATTTGTGAAATTCCCTCCTGGCTGGATCCCCGTATTTAAGAAAATTGTGGCCTGGCCTGACAATATTATTTTTCGCACCATCGGTTCTTTTAACATGGTGCAGGAATTATTGTTTTACAGGATCCGCATTTTGCCAGGCCTGGATTTTTTTAGGAACACTGTTTTGGTTGCCAGGGAAATGACGTTACGCAACATCCCCGCGTTGTTTAAGAAGAAGGTCGTCCCGCAGCCGGAGCAGAAATTGATTTTTGAAAGTGACCGGGGATATTTATAAGGGATATGTAAGGCATGTGCGGAATTATCGCTTGCGTGGCATCCAATGGGACAAAACCCGTCGGTGAAGCTACTTTAAGGCAATTAAATGATCTCATGCGCCATCGTGGGCCTGATGATGCGGGCTTTATTGTCGAGGATACGGCATCCATGGCCATGCGCCGTTTGTCCATTGTTGATATTGCCGGTGGGCATCAGCCCATGGCAACGCCTGACGGAAGATACACCCTTATTTTTAACGGCGAGATTTACAATCATAAGGATTTGCGTGCGTCTTTAGCCGCCCAAGGCCATCGCCTAAGGACCCATAGTGACACAGAGGTGCTTTTATACCATTTGATTGAACATGGCCCCGAGGGTTTAAAAGAATTAAATGGCATGTTTGCCTTCTGCCTATGGGACAGCCAAAAGAAAACATTATTCGTTGGCCGCGACCGTCTGGGAATTAAGCCTTTATATTACGCCGCAACAACAGCCGGATATATCTTTGCTTCTGAATTAACGCCCATCCTTAAAAGTGGTTTTGTAAAACCCAAAATTTCCCTTAAGGCTGTCAGCGACTATTTGGCGTATTGGTATGTGGCCCAGCCACGCACAATGATTGAAGGTGTGTATCAATTGCCTGCTGGGCACTGGGCTATCGTCGAAGAAGGCCGTATGCGCATGAATCGCTGGTGGAGCATTCCGACGCAGGAAGATAAGAACATCAGCTATGGGCAAGCAGTTAGCCAGGTGCGGGAATTATTAGAAGATGCGGTTAAGATCCGTCTCGATGTGGATGTTCCTTTAGGGACATTTTTAAGTGGAGGCATTGATTCCGGGCTGGTCACTTCTTTTGCCAGTGTTCATGTGCCGCAGCGGTTAACGGCCTATGGCATAGGATTCCCGCAAAAATCGTACGATGAAATGCCGCAAGCTCGTCAAACAGCTCGGCTTCATGGTGTTCATTTACAAGAAACCATGATGCCGTCTGTAAATGCTGCGCTTATCGAAAAAATTATTACCAGTTTTGATGAACCTTTGGGCAATGCCAGTTTCGTGCCAACGTATATATTAGCCCAAGGGGCCAGAGAGCAATTAAAGGTGGTGCTAACCGGCGACGGGGGTGATGAATTATTTGGCGGCTACCCGACGTACCAGGCGCCGCTTTATCAGGCTGTGTGGGGGAAAACACCGTTGGTTTTTAAAAACTTGTTTCGTTGGGCGACGGAGCATTTGCCGGTATCGCATAACCGCATTTCCCTGGATTATCGCCTCAAACAATTGTTAAAAGGCGTTGAGGAAGATTACCGACGGGCGCATTATACCTGGCGTTTGGTGGCAGGGATGAAAGAGCAGCATAATTTGTGGCAACTGCCGCTTTTAAACCGCTTAGACCATTATGACCCGTTTGAATTGATCGATAAGTATTTTAACCAGGCCCAGGGGTTATCGACGACCAATCAATTGATGTATGCGGATTTAAATACCTTTCTTTTAGATGACCATTTGCGCAAGGTCGACCGTATGACCATGGCGCATGGCTTGGAAGCCCGCCTGCCTTTTTTGGATTATCGCCTTGTGGAATTGGCCATGCGCTTGCCGTCGGGATATAAAGTGACAGCATTGCAAACGAAACGATTGCTTAAAGATGCCGCCAAAGGCGTATTGCCGTCGGGGGTAATCCATGGCAAGAAAAAGGGATTAACAGCGCCGATTGCCGGATGGTTAACAGGGCCTTTAAAGGAATATGCTGAGCAAACATTAAAAGGCGGACTTGTCGCCCAATTATTTCAAGAGCAGGAAGTTAAACGTTTATGGGACCAGCATCAAAACAGGCAATATGACAACAGCCGTTTATTATGGGCGTTACTAACCTTGCAGATTTGGGCAAAGAATCAAAAAGGTATAGAGGTGTAAGACATGATCACCCATGTGTGCCAATCGTTAGCGGGGTATTTTTTAGCCAATGAATTTGATGTGGCACAATCCCAAGCGGATGCCGTCGGAGAAATCCTAGCAGACCGTATCCGCCATATGCCCCGCTGGGCAGGGTGGGCTATGACGATATTGTTAAGCGTTTTTAATTGGAGCGGAATTTGTATTGGAGGATGCAGCTTTGTGCATTTGCCAACGGCACAGAAAGAACGCCTGATTGGCATTTGGCAAAAAAGCCCGGTGTTTGCCATGCGCGCAGTCATCGATTTTGTTTATAAAATGTCAGTTTTTATCCATTTATCATTATGACCGAAGAAATAATTACAGCAGATGTCTGTGTCATTGGTTCAGGGCCTGGGGGAGCGTTAAGCGCGGCGCTTCTTGCGGAATCTGGCCGTGATGTCCTTCTTGTTGAGGAGGGACGGTTGTTCATTGAACAGCAAATTCCGTCCTTTTCCATGCAGGAATTGGATTTAAAATATCGGCACAAGGGTTTAAGCCCGGCATTGGGAGGGACCGCGTACTTGGAGGGTTGCTGTGTGGGAGGGGCTAGTGAAGTCAACGCAGGGCTATATCATCGCCCCTTTGATGAAATTATCGACGGGTGGTCTAAGAATTATAAATTAGAGAGTTGCGATGCAAAATCCCTAGCACCCTATTTTCAGATGAATGAGAAGGAATTGTCCATAGGCCCCATGCCTGCGGTGGGATTAGCGTCTCAGTTAATCCAACAAGGATCACAGCAGTTAGGATGGAAGGCCATTGAAATTCCTCGCATGTGGAAATATACAGCGCCGTCGAATAAGACAACAGGTAGCCGCCAAAGCATGGCACAAACATTTATCCCGCGCTTTATGGCTGCAAGTGGACGTTTGTGCACGCAAACAAAAATTACGCGTTTAAATCACGTCGGGGGCACCATTGAATCTGCCAGCGGGCATCATTTAACGCCCTACGGACAAAAGCCTGTGACCATTAAGGCCCGGCAATGGGTGATTGCCGGTGGAGCTATTCAAACACCTTTTTTATTGCGCAAAAGCGGTATTACAAAAAATATCGGCAATACCTTACGGATCCATCCTGCTATTCGCGTTGTGGCTCATTTTAAAGAGCAGATCAATGATCCTTCCGAGGGTGTGCCAGTGTACCAGGTTGCCCAATTTAAACCCCATCTGACATTGGGTGGATCATATAGCGGGTTGCCTCATTTAGGTTTATGGCTGGCAGGTCGTCGTCCGTTAAAGGAAGTTGTAGAACATTGGCAGCGCATGTCCATTTTTTATGCATTGACCGTCGGTACTGGTTTAGGGCGTGTGCGTGTTTTTCCTTGGGGAGAACCCATGGTTTCTTTAGCTGTGACAAAGGAAGATTATCGCCAATTAGCACAAGGCATTGAGCGCTTAGCGCAATTATTGTTTACTGCGGGCGCTGAATCCATTGATTCGCCGGTCAAAGGCGATGGGATCTGGTATGACTCATCAGCTGCCCGCCGGTGGGAAAAAGGATTTCCAAAGGGCAGGCTGGATTTATCGACCATCCATTTATTTTGTTCCTGCCCGATGGGAGAGGCAGAGAATTGCCCGGTGGATTCATGGGGAAAGCTTAAAGGTTTTAAGAATGTATTAATTAATGATGCCAGTATTTTGCCAGATTCACCGGCGGCTAACCCGCAGGCCACAATCATGGCTTTAGCCCGGCGTAATATTATAAAATGGATGGCTAAGTGACGTTTAAAGAAAAGATAACGACGGAAACATTTGATTACAACACCATTGAAGCCGGGTATTACGACCGGGCATTCAAGCGTGGCTTTGGCATTCAAAGCAAATGGCACCGTTTGAAATTTGCATTTGTCCGGGACAGGTTAGGCAAATACGAATCCTTGCTTGATTTAGGCTGTGGCCCAGGTACCTTTATTGGCAATTTACCGACGAGTTCATCATTGCGTGTAGGGGTTGATGTAGCGCCTTCCCAAATTGAATATGCCCGCCAGAATTATGGGGAAGTTAATCGCCAATTTATCTGTGCAGATATTAGTGGCAAGTTGCCTTTTAGCGATGCT
>CAZHGK010000028.1:0-18763 GCA_964532095.1 uncultured Planctomycetales bacterium
TGGCATGTGGTGGGGGTAGTTCGGCCTTCAAGAACTTGCCCCAAACCCCATCTCCAATAACTTTAGCAAGTTTACTTAAGGCACTTCAACATGATTAAAAATTTCAGTCACTAAATCTTCAGGCTGCTTGCCTTCTGCTTCAGCTTCAAAACTGGGTATCACCCGGTGACGCAAGACATCCATCCCAATGGTTTTAATATCCTGCGGTGTCACAAACGCCCGACCATTAATGAAGGCGAATGCCTTGGATGCTAACGCCAAACTAATCGTCGCCCGTGGACTTGCCCCATACTGGATTAATGGTTTTAATTTCTTTAAACCATAGTTCTCTGGATAACGGGAACTTTCAACAAGATCGACGATATAATGACTAATTTTCTCATCCATATACACTTCATCCACCACTCCCCGTAAGCGCAGAATATCTTCTGGCTTAATCACTGCAGAAACTGCTGCAGGTTGTTTCGTTGTTGCCATTAACTGCAAAATCTTAAACTCCTCTTCCTTTGTCGGGTAGGTAGTTTTAATCTTCAGCATAAACCTGTCCACTTGAGCTTCAGGCAACGGATAGGTCCCTTCTTGCTCGATCGGATTCTGTGTGGCTAAAACTAGAAACGGTTGAGGTAATGGCAATGTTTTCTCGCCGATAGTGACTTGCCGCTCTTGCATGGCTTCAAGCAAAGCGCTTTGCACCTTAGCAGGTGCACGATTAATTTCATCCGCTAATATTATATTGGCAAAGATAGGCCCTTTTTTAGTGTGAAACTCGCCGGTGCGCGGATCATAAATCAATGTCCCAGTTAAATCTGCCGGCAACATATCTGGCGTAAATTGCAAACGCCTAAAATCCGCCTGAATGGTTTGAGCTAGGGCTTTAACAGCTGTCGTTTTAGCTAACCCAGGAACACCTTCTATTAAAGCATGGCCATTAGCCAAAAGAGCCACCAATAAACGGTCGACCATAGCTGTTTGGCCAATTAATATTTTGGAAATTTGTAAACGAACAGCTTCGATATAAGAAGATTCTTTTTTAATCTTTTCCTGCACGTCAGTTAATACACCAGACATACACTCCTCCTATATAGTACAGTTGTTACAATAAGAAAATGGTTTGAAACGGCGGGAGAACCTTAAGGAATTACTTTAAATTTGCTCGTACTGCTTTAAAACCCTTAGACTTGATATTTTTTACCGAAGTCTCAACTTTCAATTTTAATTCATCTTTAAAATTTTTCAAATTTTTTGCAACTGTCTTATTATCCAAGGCAATGATTTGGGCAGCCAAAATCCCAGCGTTTTTCGCCCCATTGACTGCGACCGTGGCTACAGGAATACCGTCGGGCATTTGCACAATGGAAAGCAAGGAATCCCAGCCATCTAAAGAATTGCTGGATTTGACTGGCACACCAATCACAGGCAGGATTGTTAACGAGGCAACCATGCCAGGTAAATGCGCTGCACCACCGGCCCCAGCAATAATCACACGCAACCCTCGACTGGCAGCACTTTGGGCATAGGCAAACATGCGTTTTGGTGTGCGGTGCGCGGAAACCACGGTCACTTCACAAGGCACACCTAATAATTCTAAAACTTCCGCTGCTGCCCCCATCACTCCCAGGTCTGATTGACTTCCCATAATAATACCGACAATTGGTTTTGACATATTACGCCCTCACCTTGATCAATTCTTTCACCTTTTGCGCTTTTGCCATAGCCTCTGTCCGATTCGAAGCTAAGATTGTAGCATGCCCCATTTTGCGAAACGGCTTAGTAATATTTTTCCCATACAAATGGACAAACACATGACCTAAGGCCAAAGCCGCTTCCACCCCTTCATAACGGGCCAAACCTTCATACCCATCATCCCCTAAAATATTCACCATGACAGCACAAGAAGTTGTATCGACGGGCCCCAAAGGCAAACCTAATACCGCACGCACATGCTGTTCAAATTGAGAAGTCAAAACCCCTTCAATCGTATGATGCCCGCTATTATGGACACGGGGCGCAATTTCATTGACTAGAACTTCACCACCCTTGGTAATAAACATTTCCACAGCCAATACCCCAACCATGTTTAGTCGGTGAGCAATATCTGTCGCCAATTTTCGAGCTTCTTGTTCATGCTTGGGGCTTATGTCAGCAGGGGCAAATAAAAATTCCACCAAATTCTTTTGCGGATGGAACACCATTTCTACCGTCGGATAGATTGCCGTATTGCCATCAATACCACGAGCAATTAACACGGCAATCTCACGGTCCACATCTACCCAATGCTCCAATAAGCTGGGCTGGTCAAAGGCACCTGCTAAATCTTCTTCACTGCCGATTTTATAAACACCTTTGCCATCATAACCGGCCATACAGGTTTTTTGAATGGCAGGCAAGAAATCCAAATGTGCGTTAATCCCTAAGCGATTCGGCACCAGACGGTATTCTGCCGTCGGAATCCCATAGGTACGATAAAATTCTTTTTGCTTGGCCTTATTTTGCACCATGGCCAAAATAAATGGGTCTGGATAAACATGCACCCCATCTTTCTTTAACTGCAGCAAGGCTTCGGTATTAACATGTTCAAACTCAACAGTCAATACATCGACCTTATGACCGAAACTCACAACATCCGAAAAATTCATGCTGTCTCCCAGCACAAATTCAGAACACAGATGACGGCACGGGCAATGCGGATCATTATCCATGACTACCGAATGCACATCAAAGCTGGGGGCTGCTTGTAAAATCATTTTCCCAAGCTGCCCACCTTTAATTAAGCCTAAACGTATTCCTCGTCGGAATGTCATAATTGTTTAACCTAAATACACATCAATGCGTTGAAATTTCTTATTTCGGACATCTTGGGCCATTGCCCCTGATAACAGGCCTGCCTCAATATCCAATGGTTTTTTAGAACCGCCATAATGAAGCGTCATCCGTTTCACAACAACCGCCTGCGCTCCAAAGGTATCCTCTTGTTTAGGGTTATGGTAAACCACCATCGTGTGCCCTAAAAACTTAAAAGCAAAGCTATGTTTATTAAAACCAGCATCTGCCTTATCGGTAAAATACGACGCTGGCAAGATAGGTTTAAATGATAATGTCAATTCTCCAGCACTATTTAAAGCAAATGGCTTCAATCCTGTACATAGAATCATCCAGATATGGATAAATTCCGCGGTAGAACCGGACAAACGTGCCACAAAGCCCTGGCCATGTAAGGATGCATCCTCGTGGCTGCTGCTGGCAATGAAGGATGAATTTTCTAAAATGCTACGCCCGTAGCGATTTGGGTCCATAAAAGGAACCAGGGCAGTCTTAGTTGCTGTAAAGAATTCTTCATACAATCCCACCCGCAATAATTCGAGCAGGTATTTATATTCCATATGCAACCACACTGATTCATTTTCCAACCAACCCGACGGAAAAATTCGGGTGCGGCCAATCTCTTCCGTTTGTTTGGATAAATCAGCGTTCACCTTATACATGCCTAATTTCTTATCGTATAAAGCACTCTTGGTAATTGCCTGGTGCAACCGACGGGCACTAGCTGCTGATGCCTGTACACGCATGCCATGCACAAAACCTTCTAAGAACAATGGCAATTCATGACGCTTAAACCCCGTTGGGCGTACATGTTTAGGATGATGCGCGCCATGCTCTACCGCTTCATATTTAGTCACTTCATGGTAGAAATAGGTGGCAAACAACACCCCATTAGATTGAGCCAAAGCGATCCCCTCATCCACTCGCGTGATAATGGATGTCAATATGTGTTGAATCATTTTCATAGGTAAAGAACGTTCTTTACCGTCGATACCTAAGCGGATTTGATAGCGATAATGCTCTTTTAAATCATTAGACCTTTGCCAATATTCCAAGGGGGTATGGGACAATGATAATAAGTGGCTCAAACCTTCAATAAAGTCAGCCAATTCATTAAACAGGACAACCGGCTGTTCATCACTGACGTTAAACTCATCTAAGCTGGATAAAATAAATTGCGCTAAACGTTTTACTTCAAATGTTTCACTAATGGATGACCCTAATAAGCCTGGCAAACCATTTAAGGCATCATACCAATTGGGCTTATTGGCCTCCATTTCAATCCCGATCCCACTCGGATCAAGCGTTGCTGCCTTATTTGCCAATAAACAAATTAGTTTTACCAATAAATTGGTTTTATACGCTTCGCCCTGACCACCCTTAACACGCAACTGATGGCCTTTGGCCTTGGCATTAATGGTTTTATCATGCTCCTCAACCGAATGGTATTGGCGTACTCCGTTAGGAGTTTCCACATAGCGACGATCGCGAGGCAGAACATAAAAATCACTTAAATAAAAACCAAAAATCTTTTTGTCAAATAACAATTCCCTCTTATGTTCCGGGAATAAACCTAAATAACTTTCAATCAGATCAAAATTATACGTCCAATGATCTGTCCAAAACCCTTCGCCAGGATCAGCCAATTCTTGTTTCTGGGCATGCGCTAAGACAGCACCTAAGAATTCCGCGGCCGATACTTTTAAACCACCACTGCGATGGGCAAACTTAATTAAATCCCCTGGCATAAAGCCTTTCGTCATCATCGACACAGCCTGCTGGGCCACTTCTGCTTTTAAATAACGCTTCACAATTTCTTGGGCAGATTTCACATCGGGCAAAACAAACATCAAACCTTTAACAACCAAAGGATTGTACCCATCCGCTTGAATTAAACTTAAGAAATTAATAACTGCATTATTGCCAACATCTCGATTAAACCAGACATCATTGCGGCGGTTTTGATTGACGTCACGGTAATTTCCATTGCCCTGGGATAAAGAAGTTGGGCTAAGAGTAAAGAAATTGTAATCGCGCTCCAAATCTCCATGCTTGCGGCTATACACATTAAAAGCCACAGGGCCCTGGCTGGTTTGCAAAGAAATGGGCAAACCTCCGCGCAATACATTGTCGAGGAAATTTTGACGACTATATTGGTCTAAGGTATTTAAACGGCTATGGGTGAAACAATTATCTTTGATAGCGTCGATAATACTTTTGTTTTCCGTGGCCTTTTTAGCTATAAACCCATTTTTACGGGTCCGCACCACCACTTGTTTTAATTCTTTTAAATCATGCGCAAACCCTGCTAATGCCGTTAACGACCTTTTTTGACCAGCTTTAAGTGTCCACGATGCAAACGCCAAGGCGCTTGGACTGCGGTTACTGCTATATTGCTGTGCAGGCATGGTAAATTTAGATTCAGCTAAAAATTTCTCAGGAGTAAGAAAATCATTGGCACAACCAAACACATGGGCAGGATCAATGACAATATCTAAAAGCTTTCCATCTTTTTGTGATGATTCAAAAGCAAAATAGAAATTTCCTTCATCAATATGCGTTACTTGTGGCGTATCAGCTACTTCAACTTTTAATTGATAAAATGGTGCTTTTTGTGTGACATGGCTGACATTCACCCACGCCTCAACAGTCCGGGACATATGCTTACCTAACCAATCTTTTAACCCATAAGGATTAAGTGTCGGTAAGCCGTCAATAATTTCAAGATCGAAAGATTTATTACCGTGGTTAACAATTTCTACCCGACGGACCAAGGCAGCAAAAGGTTCTTGGGGCAAGGTGAAATAATTAACCCGGATCGATAAACCTAACGTTGTATTTTCTTCCTCGACTGTCATATCGTGGCTAGTCACGATCATGCGTTGAGACACCTTATACGGATTGGAAGAAGAATTGGTAAATGGCTCCCATAATTTTGTTTTAGAGCCATCTTTGATTTTAATAAAGGTCCTAAAGCCTTGGATGGTTGCTAAACGATACGCACGATTTGCTGGATGAAATTCTAAAATTGGTTTGTCTTTGGATTCAATACCAAAACTGGCAATGCCTTGGCCACGATTAACAAAAAATACCCACATAGGAATTCCCCACAAGCCTGCTACACCGGGGAAGAAATTAGAAAATGTTTTTTGATGCTGGTAATCTTCAATGACAAATGAACCATCTTGCTCTAAGCGATAAGAAGCTTGCTGCGCCATACAACCCTTTCTGTCAATGACCCTGTTTTAATTTTCTAGAAATATTGTAATACCCGGACAGTTTCGCCCAGAAAATAATACCACCCCAACGTTCATCCCTATCCTTGACTCGAACACGTTTTAAGGCAAATAAATCCCTTTTACTCACACGGTCATCCCCACGATTGGTTGTCACTGCACCCTTAATACCAGCCTCCTTGACTAATTGCTGGACTTGGAAAGTAAACCCTCCACTAGGATAACAAAAATAATTAGCGTTCTTCCCTAAACGTTCTTCAATCATGCGTTTGCTTTCATTAATTTCCGCCCAGGCATTTTCTTTAGACAATCCAGGCAAATACGCATGGCTTAAGGAGTGTGGCTCAATATCTACCCCATGGGCTTGCATAATGCGTGCCGCATCCCAAGAAAAAAAACCAGGGGTCCCTAATTTTCCAGCTACTACAAATATCGTCGCTGGAAACCCGTATTTCTTAAGCACTGGAAAGGCATTCGTATAATTATTTTCATGACCATCATCAAACGTAATAAGAACGGTCTTATACTTAAATACTTCTCCCCTGCCGGTCCCTTCAATAAAATCTTTTAACGAAATCACCCGGTAATTATGGTCTTTTAAATAACGCATCTGCCGTTCAAATGAAGCGGGGGTGACATTGTCTAGGCCATGAAAGGTCTTGGCAGTCACATGGTGATACATCAATATCGGTACTGTGTAATGGTTCTTTAACCAAAACATATACTCCTACGCCTTTGTTAATCGTTCTTTAACAACACTGCTAACTAATTGATTATCCGCCTTACCTGCCAACTGCGCTAAGGCATCCTTCATCACCCGACCCATATCTTTGATGGAAGTGGCTCCCGAAGATTTAATAATACCGTCGACGACTGCGGTAATCTGTTCTGCGGACATTTCTGCGGGCAAATATACTTTTAAGATCCCTAATTCCACCTCTTCCTTAGCAACCAGATCAGCACGGCCTCCTGCCTGAAACTGGGAAATGGAGTCTTGGCGCTGCTTAATTTGTTTTTTAATGACTGAAACAATATCTTCATCGCTGACTTTTTCTACACGTTTTTCAATTTTAACATCCTTAACTTTTGCACGTAAAAAATTAAGCGTTGCGGAACGCACACTGTCGCGGGCTTTCATTGCTTGGATATAATCTTGATTTAATTGATCTTCTAAACTCATAAATCCCCCCTCTTGGCCTTTATAGAAATACCATTAATCTTAATGTCTTTCCGCCTGGATTTCAACCCTTTTGCAAACAAAAGGGGCGTATGAATATATATCCATACACCCCTTAACAATCCTACATAATACCGCAATTACGGAACAATGTTCACATCAATCGAGTACCCTTTTTCACCTGGCTTATGCGCCTGACCATTACGGACAATAAAACCGTTATTGCCATTTAAAGCAGAAATACGGTCATGTTCCTTTTGGGCTGCAATTTTAGCAAAATATGCTTCTTGCTTTAAATAACTTAAACGGCTTTTTACCAATTTAATCTTATTTTGGAATAAAGAAATTAACGAAAGGCCTTCCTGGACGCTCGCAAATTCCCCTTCAAATGCACGTAATTCTGATTTTAAATTGCTTAGTTGGTCAGTAACCTGCTTATTACGTTCCTTTAAAGAAGAGATATTGGTTTCCAGATCCTTGAGATTATCTGAACCTGCAATACCCTGCAGATCTTCTTTCAATTTTTGATTCTCTGTTTGGGCCTGGTTTAACATTTGCTGTGTTTCCGTTAGCATACCCTTGGTGGTGGATAATTGGCTGGTCACTTCATCTAATTGGCGGTTGACTTCCTCTAATTTACGGGTCGTCTCTTCCAATTGAGCCTTCGTATCCTTATATTGTTTGACATAGCTTCTATAATTAGCAGATTGGACAGAACCGGCAGATAAGGCTAAATCAGAAGAACGATTTAAAACATCTGTCTGGTCTTTCATTAAATTATAAACATAAACGGACAAACCAATCATGACGATCGACAGGATAATACCCATGACACGCTTAAGACTGGTTTTTTGATTACGGTTATCGATCGCGCTATCTACTTTTTGCTCTGTTTGGTTTAATACTGATTCTGCCACTGTCACGCCTCCTGGTTATACAATTACTTATTAGATACTGTGCATACCGTATCGAACGGCAAGCCTATTACTTACACCACGTAGTTATTAAGAATATTAACATTGGATGCTTGCGACATGTTTGTTACTTTCGCATCTATCCAATTACGAAAATTCCCATCTTGCGTACTTTCAAGACCAAAATCAATTCCGCATTGAAAAAACTGGCGAGAAGTATTCACTCTACGAAACCACACCACCTTACCCTTTTTATGGGTAAATGGCCCGTCTTTACCGTCGATAGTTATATCCATCACACATTTATCTTGCGGGACAAACAAACGGTCAGTTTGCAATAATGCCCCTGAAAGGCTGATGTTAATAATTTGCCCTTCACCACTCTCTGGCAAGCCCTCAACAGACCAAGAAGCATCAATAAATTCACGGATACGGGTGTATCGACGATTTCCAAGCATAGATTTCCTTTATTGGATTAATTTAGTATAACGATTGGCCATGCAATTGACAAGAAAAATTACTTGGCACGCCGATGCCAAAGAATCAGGCCTAAAATAAAGACATATGCAAGAACTGCGATCAGAAATGAAATCAAGAAATACCCAATGGCAACTGCTGCCATAAAAGGCAATAATTTTGAGTCCATTAAATCTTTCCACTGGAAATCTTGCCACAAATGATGGATCTGATCACTGACATTCTGAAAGTCCATATGCATAATGCCAGAACCTAACTGGATGGCGATCCCCAAGGTAATAACGCCCAACCAGGTATTGGTGATCACGCTTCCCAATACTGCTGCAGGCTTATTTAATTTCAATACCCAGGCTAAGAAAATCGCTGCCACCACACCTGTAAATGGCAATACCCCCAGAAAAACCCCAAAAGCAAAACTAAAAGCTAAGATGTGGGGAGATTCTTTAAAAGAAGTCAACTCCGTCAATATTTTCCCAAACCACTGCTGTAAACGTTCTATCATATTTCTATCGAGTGAGAATGCCCCATAAGATTAAAGCTGCTACAATGCGGTACACTCCAAACGGAGTAAAATTATAACGGCTGGCAAAACGCACAAACCAGCCAACAGCAACAATGGCAACTGCCCATGATGTCACAAAACCAATAGCTAAAATTCCCCATTCCTGGGAGTTAATCGCTGTTTCCATTTTAAGAATGTCCAAAACTGTTGCTGCCAACATTGTCGGGACTGCCAAAAGAAAAGAAAATTCAACAATGGTCCGACGCTCAATCCCTAAACATAACCCACCAATAATTGTTGCTGCTGAACGCGATACACCAGGCACGACAGCTAAGGACTGCACACAACCAATAAGCAATGCTTGGGCAAATGTTATTTCTCCTAAACGGTGCACCGACGGTATTTTCTTATTATAAGTCTCGAAGATAATTAAGATTACCCCCCCAACCCCTAACGCTACAACCGCAATCCAAACATGCGCCAGCAAAACAGCTTTAACCAATTTATACAAAACAAACCCAATGATTGCTGTTGGAATAAACGCCACAATAATACGCGCTACCACTTCCCAATCCAATAAAAACACCCGCCAATACATGCCAGCCACAGCAAAAATAGCCCCTAATTGAATTGCAATTTCAAAAGTAGACAAGAACTGTGTTGGCAACAGCCCCATCAAATGTGAGGCAATCATCATATGCCCCGTCGAAGAAACAGGCAGGAATTCTGTAATCCCTTCAACTATCCCTAATATAATTGCATGATACCAATCCATACCTTCACTCCAATTCTACGGCCACCCAAGAAGACGTATCTAAAGGCACATTGCCTAAATACGTCCTGGCACTGGTTAAAACCTTAGTCGGGTTTCCTAAATTAACCATTGGCACATGAATCGTGACGGCACTTGGGTCACGATGAATGCTGACAGATTGTTGACTTAATTTTGTAACCTGGTCATAGACGTTGTAACTTAAATCCCCCAACCGGATACGGATTTTGGGCATTCGCTCAAATGGCACATCCGGTCGATAACCGAAAATATAAATGGAGGCTTCCACATTTTGGGCCAACGGTTTACTTAATTGGATTGAGACAACCAAATCCTTATCCTGCATCTGAATAAATTTCCATTCCACGCCAATAAACGATGCTTTTTCCCGATCATTAAGTTCATCGGGCAATTCTGCTGACTTAAGCGACTGGTGCTGCACCACAAACACTGATTTATCTTTACTATCTTTTAATGATATCGTCGGAAAATCACCAAAAAGTTCATTCATCTTCAAAAAAGACTTAAGATATTTGGGGCTGGAAGCATATTGGGTCTTATGCGCTTGCAGGGCCAATTTCTTTTTGGCCAACTGGGCATCTGTCAAACGATACTCCATCCAATCGATATTATTCATTAATCTCTGCGGCGGATTTAAATAAGGGGAAAGCTGGTCTTTTTTCGTATACGGCCATCCCAAATAATGAATTAAATAGGGATATATTTTTACATCAGGCAATTGTTCATCCCACAAGGCCACGCGTGTAAATAAATATAAAGATAAATGGTCGCCGTTATGGTCTGCAGGATGGGAAACAAAAACCTTGGTCGGCTTATAATTGCCAATGATCTGGCGCAAATCACTGATAATGCTTTCCCCTTTATAAGGAGAACCTTCTCGATAAGCCCCCTGATAAGGAACCTCGGTGACACGCGTCAATAAACTGCGTAACGGTGGACGATTGACACCCCAATGCCATTGCCAAATAGTCATCGTCCCAAAATCCGGATAGCCTAGGAAAATCAAATCCGTCGACGAAAGCCCCAGGATTTGCGACGCTGCCAGCGCTTCGTCGTGACGCACCAACCCCATTTTCACAACTGCTCCCGGCATTAAAACCAAATGCTTGCGGTACAATAAAAATGACCACTGATTGCTATCGCCATAGGTAAAGAAAACAATCTTAACTGGAATACCCATGGCCTTAGCTTGCTGGATAATACCCCCTGCTCCTAAAACTTCGTCATCGGGATGAGGCGCTAAAACCAAGATACGGTCATTGGCATTAAGTGTCACAGGCGTATAATCCGCATGCGCACCGATAGGAATAGAAAATAAAACTCCAATAATAAATAATTTAAACCAGGTCTTTGACATATAAAATCGCTTCATAATGTTCAACAACTCCCCCACGAGACAAAACCGTGGGGTATTTAAACCTTGCTTGAAAACCAATATGCTCAAAAAAACGGCAGGCAGAAACATTGCTGCTATGCACCGACGCTGTTAATGCCCCAACACCCTTTTGGCGGGCATGTTGTTCGATCACATCTACCAATTGCCTGCCTACACCTGCCTGACGCCAAGAGGCATCAATGGTTAAATGACCATGGGCTTGATGGCTATGAAACGATTCCTTGCGCCAACTAAAAAGCCTGGGCCAATTCATAAAAGCCACACCCAAAAATTGCCAACAGCGGCGATTTAAAAATGTACCACGAATCAAAGCCTTTAGTAATACTCTGGGAACAACTAAAAACATCGTCGCTAAACCATATCGACGGTTATCCATTGACCCTTGCACATACCCTACAATCTTTCCGTCGGCAACAGCCACAAAGGTTGACTCTGGTTCATAGTCGGTGTAGTACATAGTCAACAGATCTACGGCGATTTCCCGATCTGGGAAAATTCCTTCTATAGGACCACCACGGTCTGCATTGTCCGCACATAATTGGCGCAACTCGGACCTATCAGCAAATGCGTATGGCCGTATTTTAAATGACCCGTTCATTACCACCATCAATCGGAATTTGGGCGCCAGTTGTTTTTAAAAATGCACCTGCAGCCATAACACATGCCAATGCAGCAACATCTAAAGAAGTAATTTCCGTATGCAAAACATTATTCGTCTTATATTCCTCAACGCTTAAGCCATAATGACGAGCACGTTTTTCTAAAACTTCATCCGTCCAAATCGCTGTATCAAACACCTGATTCGGATGCAGCACATTGACCCTGATCCCTTTAGAGCCAAGTTCCAACGCTGCCACACGAGCCAATTGGGTTAAACCAGCTTTGGCGACGGAATACGCCCCAGCTCCTGGCCCTGGTGCTGGGACATTCTTAGAACCTACAATAATAATCGTCGGATCAATGCCTAATTCCAAAAAACCTATAGAACCCTGAATTAATTGCTGGTGACTGGTAAGATTGATCTTTAAACTCTTATCCCACACCCGCTCATCCATATCCTCAATGGTCTGGCTCGGCGGAAAAATACCTGCATTACTGATGACAATGTCCAAGCCACCAAAATGCCGTACTGTTTTTTCCAAAGCATCCATTAGCTGGCTTTCCTGGGTCACATCGCAACAGATACCAACGATGGAAGAATTCTTAAATAACGATTCAATATCTGCACGAATGTCTAACGCTGCGACACAGGCCCCATCTTTAACTAAAGCATCAACGCACGCACGTCCAATCCCACTGGCTGCACCTGTCACTAAGGCAATCTTGCCTTGTAATGGCAATGCTTTTGAATTCTTAAGAATTTTCGCCTGTTCTAATTCCCAATACTCCATTTCAAAAATATCTTTTTCACTTAACACCGTCCATCCACCCAAATATTGGGACCACTGAATAGCTTCAATGGTATGAGTCGCAATATCATTAATAATGCCCACATCTGCCATTGATCTTCCAAAAGAGACAAAACCCTGGCCCGGCCAGATTGCCCAACGCGGGGCACGGTCCAAACACTTTAATTGCGGATGAGCATGGCGATCAAAATAAGACTGGTAGGCCTGTGCGTAAAACTTGACACTTTCCTCAATATCTTCACCAAGAATCACCGGCTTTGACTTTGTCCGGATCACATGGTCAGGGGTCAAGGTGCCACGAGTTGCTATATCTGCCACATGGTCCATATTCGAAAAACCCAATGCTAATTCATTATCATCTAATTTAGCAATCACCGCTGCCCCCCACACATCTGATACTGCTCGACGCAAACGGGCTAGCCCAAGTAAATCTTCTTGCTGGGTACGCTTGGCTGTTTTAATAATAATATTTTTGCCAGCAATATATTCTTTGGCTTGGCTGACTAATTTAATCATGCGCTCATAACTTACTTGGGCATCATCGGCAAATGTAAAAATACCGTGGTTAAGCAAAATAATCCCATCGTACTTTGACCAATCCAAATCCTTGGTCATTTCATACACGCGTTGCGCCAAAATAAAACCTGGCATGACGTACGGAATAATTAAAACACGATCGCCATAAATATTTTTAATATGCTCAAGGCCGTTGGGGGTGTTGGTGATGGCAACCACACTATCCGCATGGGTATGGTCAACAAAGGTAAACGGAATAATGGCATGAAGGATTGCTTCTACCGACGGAGTTGGCGCATAAGGATTAAGCAGGGCTGCCCTTTGCTGGGTCACCATATCCGTATCTGACAAACGTTCAAATGTGGCTAATCGTTTGAGCACATCCAAACGCACGGGGGCAAAACCTTCTTCTTTAATCGTCGCTAAATCCCAACCACTGGCCTTGATGTATAACACATCAACCGGTTCTCCAAAGAAATCATGAACTGTAGCTTTCACAGAGGTATTCCCGCCACCGTGCATGACCAAGGAATCATCTTGCCCTAGCAAACGGGATGTATACACCCGCATTTTCAGCAAATCTTTGCCACAATCGGCAGCTTGCTTAGCATCCCACAAACTTGTCATTGTTTTTTTATCCAGTCTTTCGCTTGGTCGGTGATCGACGAGGATTTCTTAAGCACAATGTATTGCTCGGTACGTTGATACAATTGTTCCCGGAATTTTTTAACTTCGGCATAGCGTTGAGGAGGAATCTCGGCCCGTTTCATGCGATACATGCTATTTGCTGTCACTGTATCCTTGTCGTTACGAAATGTCGATGAGATATCCACAAAATCAATGTTCAACTGAAAATCTTTGGGCACAAAATCTACCTTATACCCCTGGGGGATATGGTAAACACTGGTATTTTGGATCAATGAATTAGATGGAACAAAAATAGGATACTGACGGGTTGGGGCCGCAAAATCCGGGATATTAGATTGATCTTGTTCACGCACCAATACCATATCATTAACAATGGCATAAGCATTCGGGACAAAATAGTTCAAGTGAAACTCAACTGGCCCATACCTGTTATCCAAACCCTTCACATCCCTTTTAATCATCTGCCCGCCCTGGGTAAAATTCGCCTCCAGTTGGTCAAAAAACTTATCTTTGTCCCGATCATTGGTTGATGCCCACTTATCTTTAAACGATTGAGAAACCTCTAAAGGTAATTTAACATGCACATCATAAATAGCTGCCCCTTCCGGTTTAATCTGGACATCACTTTGTGTAATGATCGATGAAGTTTGATCGTTACTGACTGGCAAATGGTCAAAACGGAATGAAACATCTTCAATAACTAAAACATGGGCATTGTCATAAGACGATGGCAACTGCCCAAAATCAAATCCTTTGGCTTGCGGGTCAACAAAATAAGACTTATCGTCAAGAGCCACCTCAATAATGGCATGATCAAAGGCATTAAGATTTGGCAAGGCATGCTCAGGATCCCCATTAAATTCACCGCTAAATAGACAAAAACTAGATTTGACGCCAACAAGATTAAGCATTTGGCGGGCCAATAAGGACAGATCCTTACAATCCCCATAACGATTCCTGAATATATCAGACGTTTGATGGGGCGCCACATCATGTTCATCCAAACTCATGGACACATAACGAAAATTATCCTGGATAAATTCAATAATGGCACGGGCCTTGTCCTTTAATGTGGTTTTATCCTTTGTCAGCTCCAAGGCCTTGGCCTTAATGATTTCATCATCGACGATATTTTTCACAAGCAAATCCCGGTACCAATCTGCCACAACCTTCCAATCCTCAATGGAAGACAAATACACCTTACCCGTAACCTCATCTGCAGGCGGCATAAAATCTTCCTCGTCGTTATAATCTGTTTCTTTAAAAATGAATGAATATTTCACCAAGCCTTGGGCCTTTTCTACCACCGGCTTAAGGTCAGTATTAAGATTTTTAAAGACAATCTTTTTATCTTCAGGAAAAACAAAGGTTTGGCGGGCATATTTTGTCGGAATCACTGGCGGGGTGACATCGTCCCAAAACTGATTGGGAATTTGTTTAAATTTAACACGGCTTTTAACAGTAATATCGATAATGCTTCCTACATTGACCTGCGGCAACGTGATGGCCTTGACCCTCATGTCCGAATACATGGAAAGCTTCTCATACATTGCGTTATCTTGAATATTGCTCGCCGGAAATTTCTTACCTTCGGAATTCTCGACAAAGGCCTGCACATCGACAATTTCTTCCCGAGACTTATTATAATAGACCGGCCACTCCCCTAAATTCTTGGCCGCATCTTTCTGGACCTTGACCCTGGTATGGTATTTTTCTTCATATGACCAATTGTCATTTAACTGGGTATCGTATTCATTTAATAAAACAACATAGGGCTCATCGGCATGACGGCCTTCCCATGTTTGGGACTGGGCTTTGATCTGTTCCACTTGGTCTAATGCACTTTCAACGGTTTGCGCCCTTTGCTGGGCCCAAATAGACGGGACGATCAATAACTGCAGGCAGAAAAATACAAAAAATCGTTTAAACATAAGTCGGATTTTACACCTTAGATGTTTATGCTGCAACGGCTTTAGGATGAATCTTTAAATGATGGAAATGAAGAATGCGTTCATCGGTTAATAAATGTTTTTGGGCTAGTGGTTTCTTAAGAACAATGCCTTCTAAAGATCGGCAACGGCTTAAAGCCACATAAATTTGGCCATGGGCAAAGGTGCCGGAACCAATATCAATAATAACGCGATCAAATGTTTGACCTTGGGATTTATGAATGGTAACTGCCCATGCTGGCTTGATGGGATATTGGGTAAAAAAGCCAATGGTTTTACTGCTTAATGTTTTTTCCATCTCATTAAAATAATATTGGTACAGTTCCCATGTGTGCTGCTTGACATCTACCACTTCGCCGTCTGCCAAACGTATGGATAGAACATCAGAACTGCCTGACGTTGCTTTAATTCCAACCACAATTCCTAACGTGCCATTGACCCAACGCTTTTCCGCATCGTTATTTAACAGCATGACCTGGGCCCCAACCTTTAAGGTCAAAGACAACGGAGCAGGCAATGCCCTTTTATCAAAATCTCCCTCGATGACACCTTCAAAAGCTCTCATCTTCTGGGGGATTTGTAATAAACATTTTTGGTTAATGGATTCAGCAACAGCATTGGTGGTGGTTAATGTGACTGTCAAATCGTCATGCCCTGCGGTATGCGCGGCATTGACACGATTATTTAACATTTCCCAATGATGCGGTTGAACTTCATCATCACGAATGGCATTTAGCAAATTAATAAATTTCTCATCATGCTGGCGGTAAATCTTTGTTAATTGCACAACCCTAATTGGCCAATGGCTTAAGGCCTTGGCTGCAAAAAAATAAGGCGATGAATACACCCCTTCAAAAATGCCTCCCTCTTCTCGGGAAACCACAGGTGGCAATTGAAACAGATCTCCAAAGAAAATCATCTGCACACCACCAAATGGTTCCATAGGCTTAGGGCCATGGATGCGTAAGAAGGCATCCACACAATCCAGCAAATCCGCACGCACCATGGAAATTTCATCAATAACAACGGTTTGCAATTCACGGTACATTTGCCGCTTTTGACGACGGACAGGAATTTCACTAACTGTTGAAGGAGTAATATCCGGCTTAAACTGAAAAAAGGAATGAATGGTTTGCCCACCAATGACAATGGCTGCAACACCGGTTGGCGCTAGAACGGCTATGTCTTTTTGGGTCCGTTGACGGAAATAATTAAGCAAGGTGGATTTACCGGTACCAGCCTTACCCGTAACAAAGATATGTTCGTTGGAATTTTCTAGGGCTTCAAAAGCAGCGGCAGATTCAGGGTTAAAATCTAATTCGTGAAGATTCATGGGTAAGATTGTACCATTGAATCTTAAAGCTCATTACAAATTCTTTCAATTAGCACCTAGAAATGCGCGCACATTATCCAAAGCCTCCAGGCTGATAATCTGCGGTTCAAAGCCTGAGGCATTTTGAAGCTGGGCAAGCATGCCAGAATCCATCTTAAATTTCATTCCCTCACCTTCAGATTTAACCTCAAAAGCTTTACTGGATGTTAAATCAATCCCCCCTGTTTTGGGTTCAGCCGTCTTCATTGCCGCACTACCCGATTGACTGGCAGCAGGCTTTAACACATCATCCCCATTCGGATATTTTTTGCTATAAATAGACAATAAGGTTAATGCGGCATTTAGCGACAAAACCTTATCTTGGGAATTTAAGTCTTCGATCAGATTATTACGATTTTTTGGAAGCTCAGGCCTTTGATCTGAAAACTGATGACTTTCAACAACCTCCCTTGCCTTATCTAAATCCATGAATACATTATAAAAAACGTGATCCGGATGCTTAATTCTTTCCTTGGCAATCCAAACATATTGGTCTGAAATATTAATTGAGCTCATAAACAAATACATTAAGACAACACCTCGGGCCCGCTTTACTATCTGGACATCAAAACTCCTCGATTTCTCGCTTACTGTCCTAAGTTTTCGGTTTGCTCTTTTCTGGGCCTTTAAATCTGCACCTATTTTCTCATCCAGCCCTCTCCCCCGTTGCGCAATAGCACCGGCCATAGCCTCTGCAACTAAATTTGCTAATCTTTCTAATTTTGTCTTTGCCCTTGCTTGTCGCTCAGCCTTGGCCTTATTCTTAGCTCGAACCTTAGCCCTCTCTTTGGCCTGCACATAATTAAATAATTTAGGGATAGCAAACCGTAATAATGAACCGGGACTATTAGTTTCTAAAATAAATGATGGCTTAGTTGACATTAGACTTCCCAAGCTTTTATCTACAAAATATTGCTTTGCGCCTTTGGGATATCCGTTAACATACTGAACATATAATTCATACATGCCAGAAACATCGTCAGCAAGCCGAGCTTTTTGAAACTCACCTTTTTCATCCATCTGATCTAATGCCCACCAGATCGCCTGCCGTGCAAATTCTTTATCGTCCCAAGTAAATCCTGTTCCCTTTAATCGAGGAATCGTACCATCATTTAAACCCTGCATGATAGCTGCAACTTCTTGACTAACAGGGGTGTTTGCGGTCATGGCCCAACTAGTTTTTAATCTATCCTCTGCTATTTTCTTGCTTATAAGATCTCTGGTGAATCTGAAAATATTATCTGCATCCTTTGAACTATATCTAATAAAACTCCTCCATTTCGATTTATATTCTGCAGGAATGTTTTCTATCAAAACATCCTTATATTCGTCACTGATTTCCTGAAAACTATCCATGACACTTATTTTAGTTTTCTCTACTTTAGGATCATAACTGACTTGAAAATAGTCATTTATAGATATCCCAGCTCTTGTTGCGTCTTGCAAAGATACAACAAACTTTAATTGCATACAAATTCCTAGAAATATTGTGCTGAGCCCGAGTGGTGAATAAATTGTATTATTAGGGTTTAAAGTGCTTACCTTAGGAAATAT
>CAZHGK010000029.1:0-18170 GCA_964532095.1 uncultured Planctomycetales bacterium
CTTGGGTGTAGCGACCCGCTTTATTAGAGCGTTCTTGGCTGATATATTAGCTCACACCCAAGCTGTAAACTGAGTAAACGGCAAAAATACGTCGTGAGGCGTAACGATGCCGGTTAATGTTTAGTAGCAATTCAGAATGGAAACCTTGGTCAGAATGGAAATATGCATAATCTTCCATTCTGGTTCGACAAGCTCACCATGCAGAATGGAAAACCACCTGTTTTACACAGGGAAAGTTTTCCAGAATGGAAATAATTCCAGTTGCGCGGGTATGAACTATATGGAATACATTTGAATACAAAATAATGCTTGATGAATACAAATGAATGTGCTATATTTGTATTAACTAAACGGAGGATTATATATGTCGAAAACTTTAACGATTCGTGTTTCAGATGAAGAATATGAAGTTTTAAAAAAAGTGGCAAAAAAGCAGCGCCGGCCAATTTCCAATTTTATCACGCACGCGGTATTAAATGCTATTGCTAATTTATCCGTGGTAGATAAAGATGAAATGGAAGAAATTCTTGAAGATAAGGAATTAATGGCCGATCTGGCTGCCGCTCATAAAGATGTGGAGGAAGGCAGGTATCGCATTGTTAGCTAATTTTGAAATTGCGGAAACGGAACGCTTTCTGGCTCGTTATCCTAAAGTCCTTGGAAGCAACGCGGATGCTTTCTATTCAAAAATCAAAAATACCGTGTATCCACAGTTGAGTGATTTTCCTTTTTTAGGAAGAAACATAAAAAAATTACGAGGATACGCCCATCCAACCTGGCGCTATCGTTTCGGAGATTATAGAATTCTTTATGAAATTGACACGACAAACCATCGTGTTTTTATTTTATCCATCGCCCACCGCAAAGACGCGTATAAATCGTAAGCAAAGCCTTACTTGCCTAAGTTTTGCAAAGGATTGTTTTGGAAGAAATCCAGGAAAACTGGTCCAGCCACCAGGATCGCCACAACCGGGAAAATAAAAAACAGTAGCGGTATAAGCATTTTAAGCGGGGCTTTAAGGGCCATGGCTTCCCCGCGCCTAAAGCGGGTTTCACGCATGTCTTCAGACAGGATGTTTAACGCCTCACTAACCGAGGTTCCCATGCGGTCAGCCTGGATTAAGGTACGGGAGAATGTGGACAAATCCGGCATTTCGTACTTACGCGCCATATCCCGCAAGGCATCGCGCCTGGGCTTACCCACATTAATTTCCTGCATCATGATTCGCAATTCTTCGGTAATGACCGAAGGCGCTGATTTTTCAATCACATACTTTAATGCCATCATAAAATCCAAACCAGCATTAACACAAAGCCCCAACAAGTCCACCGTATCTGGCAAATCCCTTAAAATCGCTTCCTTGATTTTGGAAACCCGGGCCTTAAGCCAGATTTCCGGCAAATAATAACCAACAGCTACGCTCATGAGCACATAAAAAATAGTCAGCTCCGGATTTTTGTTTAAGGTAAAGCTTAGAAATAAAAGAACGATAACTGACAACTGTTTAAGCAAAAAGAATTCTTCCACGCCGACGCTGGATTTTGCTGTCCCTAAATCACGGTACACGCGCCGGCCAATATCTGAGGAAGCCAACGGCTTGTTAAAAAACGATACCCGGGACAAAAACCCTTTAAACGCTCCTGCCAAACCTTTGTTTTGGTTTTCCGTGCCAGGGCGAGGCTCCATTCCCACGTTTCCTAACTCTTCCGACAAATTCAGCTTGGGACGGTTGTCCCAATCAATGGGCATGAACCCCAGGACCACTGCAAAAATCGCAAAGAATGCGAATAATAAAGCCAACACCATCATAATTTTTCTCCCTCGATGATTATATGTTTTTCATGACGGAAATCCGCCAAATGCTGACAGCGCCAAAAATCCATAATACCACACATAACATCAAAAGCTTCTGCCCGTCGGGACTATTAAGCATTGGATTAAAAAATCTTGGGTTGCTGGCAGAGACCCCAAATACGAAAAAAATGGGCAAGCCTGTCATGACGATCGCCTGGATTTTTCCCTGAATGGTCAGCGTCTGCAAATTCTGTTCAATCTTTTTGCGTTCGCGCATGGTGCCGATGATGCGTGAGAAAATAAGTGGCAGGTTCCCGCCAGTTTCCCGGGCTAAAATTATCGCGGTGATCATCTGCTGCAAGGCCGGGGAGGGCATGCGTTTATATAAACGCAGCAAAGACTCATCCAAAGCGACCCCCATGCGGTTTTCGCCCAAGACAATCCCGAATTCCTGACGAATGGGATTAGGCATTTCATCGACAACAGCTTCCACTGCCTGAATTAAACTTAACCCCCCACGGAAAGAACTGGACATGATCATGAGAGCATCCATGAGCTGGTCATTGAATTTCCGACGACGGTCATTAATCAGTTTTGAAATATGCATCTGCGGGATAATAAACCCCAGGGCAATCCCCAATATCACCCCAACAAGTTTTACCTTTTCCGGAAAGAAAATGGCCCCGGCAATCCCTAATATAATCGGCAAGATAATTCCCAGGCGTCGGGTGCGCTCCATGTCCACGTCAGCCAAATACGCATCTGCCTTATTTAATGTTTTCTCCGTACGTTCTTCATTAATCTTCTGCAATCGTTCCAAAACAAGAGGGATAATTCCGTAGGCCAATAGGATAGCCCCGACAAACACCATAATTAAAACCGCAAAAATCATATTCCTGTCTCCTTAACGCATGCAGTACCCTGCACGCAATTGTCCTTAATCAATTTCTTCTCGCACACGGTGTCCCCAACAGCACAGCGGCTGCGAATATTTTCAAAACACCTTTGGTCATACCAAAAGCCATCTCCCGTCGCTATTCCAGTATTGGTATCAAAATCATTGAAATAGGAACATTCATTGGTGCGGCCAGGATCATACTGGCGCCCGACCCCAAAAGAATCTCCAGCTGTTTTCCAACGGCCAAAAAATGCGCCTTGGATCTGACCACGCATAAAATACAATGCCACCATCACGATCACAATGAGGACCGTGTATTCAATCATTCCGAATCCTTTTTTATCTAACTTTAATTCCATAATGCGTCCATGGCCTTTTGAGTGTCGTTGTCCTTGCTTGTTCCCTTGGGGCAATTCGTATAAAACATTTCCATGTGGTCCCCTTTGGCAGATGTTCTTCCTTCATAAGCCATGCAGCTCGTCGAAGAAATTCCTGTCCCCAACAATCCATTGGCTGTAGCCAGACAATTCTTAAAATTCAGTTTGTCCTTTTCTTCCCTGGTCACTTCGTCCTGTTTTGGAAAGTTAATCATAAACGCGCCGGAAAGCTTCTTTCTTAAGCTGGCCAGCGACGAGTCCGTGATCGCATCCGGGGACGTTCCATAATAAAGCTGGTTTTTAGTCACCTCGGTCAATCCTATTCCTGGCAGGCTACAGTATGCGTCCAAATCTTCCGGTTTCATGCTGTTAGTCTTGTTAGGATGACTGGTGCGTACCCGCCACAACTGCAGCATATTATTAAAAAATATCGTACTGCCCGTTTCCTGGTCCCATCGGGTGACCCTCACGGCGGCCTTTCCATTGCGATCGGTCAATTCATAACAACGGGTGGTTCCCAAAAATCCTTTGGAATACGTCCTCACCCACGGAATTTTCCTGGCAATACAAATTCCTTCGGGACAATGTGGTGCTGATAGGACTTCCACGCGCGCCAAATGCCACAGCAAAGGCGGCTTGGTGTTGTTAGTCTGGTCAGCTGTCGTCGGGGTCTTTGCTTTTGAATCCTTCCAGCCATAAATCATCACCTGGGAATGTTTCTTGGACGAGTCGTATTGTTTACGTGCAAGCATTAATTGTTCAGCTGGTGACAAATAACAATTGTTTGATGGGTGGACAGGGTCAATGCATGTACCCGTCAGGAATCTCTTGATATTATCGTATCCCAAACGAAATGCCTGGCGGCCGCCAGCTGCTCCTTCCAGAATAACCCTTACTTGCTTTTGCCGTTCCACTAACTGTTCCTTAATGCTTTTGCCGCCGGTAGTTGCTGTTGTAAACGCCTGGGCATTCGCCTCGGCCCAATGAACAAAGGACAGGCAATTGCTGGTATTATACGTTCCTGGATGGGAGACTGTTGCAATGGCACGGGGTAATTGTTCCGGACTACATGAGCCTGGCATGGTTGCCGGGCACGCTCCTGAAGAATCAGGAGCCGCATCACGGGCGCAAGCCAAAAAGCGTTCATCATCGCTCATGTTATATTGCAAGCACGCCTGCACATCCCCCAAATGACCCCAGGCATCAGGAGCAGTTCCCCATTCCTTTTTCCAATTATTTTGATCAATAAAGTTCTTTTCGCTCAAAGACATTTTCTTGGGATCATAGCTTCCTGCTAAGCGGACATCTCCTTCGGGGGGCACGCAAAAATTACCGCTTGCCGCATAATTGATATTCATGTAATCATTAAGGATTTTATACCATCCACCTTGCCCGTCACTGCCTCCCATATAAGACATCAATGCCCATAGGGCCCCGTCTCCGTCGGGATTGCACACATTCTTATCCCCGGCAAAAGGACTTGTTGAATTATCGCACTTCGGCGCAATCCAGTCTGCCGCGACGGCATACCACTGGGGGAACGTCTTGTTTAAATCTGCTTTCTCTTTCTCGGAAATGCTTTTGGCCCATCCGCTAAATTCCTCCAAAGCCAGGACCATTTGGTCTGCGGGATCATCTGGCCATAATGATGCGTTGTTCGACTGGCAACCAGCCATGCTGCATGAGCCTGCTGATGCCCCGGGGACTAAGCAATTTTGGACAGTGCCGCTAGAATTATGTTTGGCACATCGCTCATCATACGGCCATCTGGAAGAACAATATCTGTCCAGGCCTGGTTTCCATTGAAAACTATTTTTGTTCGACCGAAAATCAGACAAGGCGCAACGGTCATCTGCTGCCCGATATAAATTTTCTGCCATAGGTGCGACCGCATCCACATTGACGTTTGTCCCTGCCAGGGAAATTGTGCTTATTGGTTTGTTTTGAAGATCGTCCATCTGCCAAAACATGCCAAAAATCCCCCGACGGGTATCTGTTGCGTGGTAACCTGTTGCGTCTTCCCCGGAAAAATGTCCCCGGAAAGTTTGTTGTTGGGAAAATCCTGTTCCCGGAATTTCCATTCCTTGCTGGCGCCCATTAGGGTTATCCGGGTTTTTATTGTACAGTGGTTGGTCATCGTCTTCCCCGACCAGGGCCCTGAAGGATACCAGATTCCCTTGAGGATCTGCCGCCTGGGCACCTGGGCTGTATATAAATGGATACCCGTTCGTTGTCCTGCCAAAACCGCTTCCCCTTGGGGGAAATGTCCTCATGCAGCCAGAAGGGATTACGTCCTTGCTGCAGCTCTTTGGCCTTAAACGCTTACCTCCTGAAAAATGCCCGTTGTTCAATTGCATGGGAGGAATCTCCCAAAGAGGCACACAACATTCATTGCATCTGGGGTCATTGGGATCCGTGCACTCATCATAAAGGGCCCATTCATTGACGGTGGGCAATGTCTCACAATGGGCTGAAGATGGAGGATTGGCGCTGCAACAAGGATTGTTTTTGTTTTCATCCGTGCTGCAATCAATGCCGTTTACGAAAATTTTAAGCCCGTTTAAAAAATCATCAATGCCCAAAATATTATCCGGCTGCAACATCTTCATGCGTTCCGTATAAAAGAATCCGTACCTTGATATCTCGTCATTACCACTAAAGTATGTTCGCGCGTTCATGTCCATGTCAAAAAAATCCGGGACATTAACCGCATCCGCAATAACGCTCCCTGCAGCAGTTGAAGCTCCCTGCTCGATAAACTGGTCTTCTGTGGCCAGGTTCTTTTGCAACTTATTCCATGTGCGCGTCAGTCCTGGCTGGATGACAACCACCTGAAGCGTCAGAACAATGACCGCCAAATAAACAGCAATCGCTGTTCCTATTCCAGGGAAAATTATGTTGACGACAATAGCAATAATCAGCGTAGCAATGGCCACCCAAACGCTTGTTGATTTGCAATACTTGAACCTGTCTTTCAAATACGTATGGATTTGGCTTTCTCCATAGCTTGCCAAATTGGATGTTGTGGCTGCAATGGCAGAGTCTGCGCCAACAGTCGCCTGGGTTTTTATCTGGACAACCTTCCCCCAATTCATGGTAATGGCCAAAAAAATCAATGCAATGGCCGCCACAATCAGCAAGACCAGCGCGGTCTGTCCTTTTTTATTTCTTATGTTAAACAAGCTAAACATTATGGCTGTTCCCTCTTAAAAATACCTTCGGTGTTGCCGTACGCATTTAACCGTTCTGGCCGGTAGAAATCCGGGTTTAATTGTTTGGCCGGGTCGTTAAATGCATTGCGTTGCGTTTCGTGTTCATACTGACGGCTGGCGATATCCATCCCTACCCATCGGAACACCTGGATTAACCCATAGAGCAAAAAAAGGACCGCGATCATGGCAAAGGTGAATTCCGATGTCGACTGTGCCCGTTTTGTCATTCCCGAATGCTTCTCTAATTTTGTCATTCCCGAATGCTTTTGTCGGGAATCCAAAACACATTTCTCATCTATTTTATAATCTTGCAATAGAGGTCTTCCCAGCTGGGATTCTTTTTCTCTATCAAACGTATTTTCCATTCTCTGTTCCATTTTTTTAACTGCTTTTCTCGCTCAATTGCAGCTTCAACGTTTCCTGTTGCTTCAAAATATACCAACATGCTAACGCCGTAATTCTCCGTAAATCCTTTCACGCTCTTATTCTTATGCTCATAAATTCTTTTTATAAGATCGTTCGTTACTCCTACGTACAATGTTCCATTCTTCTGACTGGCTAAAATATAAACATAATATTGCATATTTCTGGCCCCCCGACAAAAACATTCGGGGGTGACAAATAAAAATTTTACTTCGGATTAAACTCCCCGCTCGCCTCTGTAACCCATAAATGCCCGCGACGATTATCAATCCCCGTACGCACATAAAGCACCTTGCTTCGACGGTCAAAACATGTCTTGTCGACTGTCATGGGCATGAAACATTCCCCAATCCTTCCTGTTGGCGTGCCGTTAACATCAACACCGGTATCGCCGTTGGTTGCCGGGGTCCCGACACAAATCACTGCTGTTGGGTCTGCTGTCCCGTCAGCCTTGGGAGTTGCCTCACCACTGCACACCCGTCCCGTATCCGCTGATAACCTCACCCTGCGCTCCACCAAATCCACCTGGTCGTTAAAGCTCCTTGAACGCACAAAACTTTTTCCTTCGGGGTTTAACACCGTGGCATCCAGCAATTTTCCTTCTTTAATGCGCAAGATCGTGCCCTTGGCATCCTTCCCTGTTTTAGACCGCGTATAGATAGCCGTCTCAGGCAAAAGCCCGATGCGGCCCCGGTTCGACACTGTTACCCCCTGAGACATATCAATATCTCCATCCTGATAGTCCATAACATCCATTTCCCGAATGACCTTCTTTTTATAATCGTCCGCTTCGGCACAGGCAGCCTTATCTGTTCGTTGCCAATTTTCGCAAGAACGTACGGCATAGATGGTTTCTTCCTGGCTATCCCCGTCAATATCAAAAGAAGGGTAATTCCCTTCCTTTGTGTCGATCTTCTTGTCGATATTCGCAACAATTCCGTTAACCGCGCGCCACTGCCAGGCCAGGTACTGGCGAGAGCTATATCCTCCTGTGATATAAATATTGTCGTCATTATAATTATCGTTGCGATTTAGGTCAAAACGCTGGTCGATGCTTAGAACATTTTCCTTATCCGTCGGACAGGGGCTTTGACTGCAAAACGTGCTGCTGGAAGAATAATTGGGGACAACCGTATAAAAAACAGGACAGCCATAATACCCGTCAATTTGATTCTTGTTTGGGTCTGGCTTTTTGGCCACGCATTTAAAATTCCATCCTTTATAAATCCCATTGCGCCCGTTAATCAGGGCTTCTGACGGGATATCATCCTGGGCATAATAATCCTCAAAACGCATCGAGCCTCCTTCCGTGAGCGGAGGGTCAATGGCAATCGTCTTGGCCTTGCCAGTAATAAAAACAAAATGTTTTCCGTTGATATAGGAATCAAATGTTGGCCAGTTCTTGGGGTTAATAACATCTTCCCAATCTAAAGGATACAAAAGCATGTTGGAAAATGTCCCTGACCCTTGCATGACAAACGGATTTCTTTCCAAAGAACCGTATTTGCCAAAATCCGGGACCAATCGATCTTCAATATACAAAACAGTTGAAGTGCTTCGTGCAGTTGTTCCAGCCTGCGACCCTTGCCAGGATAAAAGCATGGCATAACGCATGGCTTTTAAAGACGCATTCTGGCTATAGCTGGAGGTGACCGCCGTGCGGATAATGGCGCCAATGATAAAAATAACAATGGCGCCGAAAACTGCCAGTTCCGTCGCTGCCTGGCCTATATTTTTAATTTTTTTAATTTTCATTCTTGTGCGTTGTTCGTTTTGTCCTTTATTCCCTCTCCCTTGTTGGGAGGGGAAACAAATCTCAATCTACTTTTGCCCTGAGTCGTCAATCAACTCTCCCTGCTGACTTATGCGTATGTCCCCTGAACGTTCTTCAACGGTGTGCGATTCATCCTTACGGTTGGTATAATATCCCCCTTCTGCCGGGGCAATGGAAATTGTGGTGTTAGAAGAACTTGTCAGCTGATGAGTGACGACGGAATTGACGTACCGCGGATCATATTGGTCGCCGAAATCATCCACCGCCTGTTTCCATCGACCTTGCATCCCGCGCTTGATATATGACTTCATGGCCACAAATACCGCCATGATAATAATGCATACGATGGAATACTCGACGAGGCTTTGTCCTTTTTTGTGTCTGTTTCGAAACATCATATTCAACGCCCTCTTATTGTCATGCCCGAATGCTTCTATCGGGCATCCAGTGTTTTCTATTCTTTCGTAAACCCTAAATTCGTCAGGCTGCTTGCCTGTGTTTCAGTCCTGTCTGTGGTATTATACGTCACCTGCCCTAAATTTTCCCGGCCCTCATAAACATCTTTGGTGCTGTTCATTGTCATGGATGTATTTGATGATTCCAGATATCCTGAAGAATCTGAAAGGTCCAGGCCTGGCTCTTCAGCTCCGGTTATTTCCGGGTTAATGACAATATCCTGATCGCTTTGCTGCTGGTTGCCTAATTGGTCCGCGGTCACCTTGATCATGCCTTGCAAAGAACGCTTCAGCGCCGGCCCCATGTAAAAGAGAGCAACGGTCACTAGCCCGACGATGATAATGTATTCCATAATCGTCTGTCCCTTACGCACGTTTTGTCCTTCCTCGAGTCATTCCCGCATGCTTTAATTTGTCATTCCCGCGAAAGCGGGAATCCAGCATTCTGGGCCCCCGATAAATACATTCGGGGGTGACAATAAATTTCTACTTCTTATTAAACAAATCTTCTTTGGCCGAATTTGGTGGCAGCTGAGCGCTGGCGCTTTGTGATTCCGTAGATTCTTTAAATTTCCGATGATACAGCCCAGTGGTTTGCCCCTTGTCAATTTCGCTGGTGGCAAGCCCGGTGCTATCCTGATTGGCACGCGTTACTTTCGAATCCACCTGCGCATAATATGGTTCGTATTCTGCTGGAATTTTATCCCGTGCTGGAATTTCTGCGGCCTTCATGCAATTTGCGTCACATGCGTCAGTTGCCACATTCGCCACGTACACCCGGGCATCGCGGATACGCGCCTGGTAAGCGCGCTGGGCAAATAGTCCGATGGCCACAGCAGCCCCAATGACTAAAAAAAATGCCACCATGTATTCTGGCATCACGGTTTGCCCGCGCTTGTTAAATTTACATAACATAAATTTTTCCTAAGTTCTTAGTCATTCCCGAATGCTTCCGTCGGGAATCCAGAATTCTGGACCCCCGATTAAAACTTTCGAGGGTGACAAGAAAACTATCTCATCAAGCGGTTAGCCACATTGGTCATGCCGTTGGTTGTGATGTCCATGGTGCTGTTTAAGCGGGTACGAAACGGGCTATTGTCTCCCGTCGTAAAAATAATCCCTACGGCAATAACAGCTGCCACCATCAACATATATTCCACCGTGCTCTGCCCTGACTTTGTCATTCCCGAATGCTTCTGTCGAGAATCCAGCTTTTTATTCATCATATCTACTGTCTCCATAAAAATAACTTGCCCCATCCCGCCATAACGATAGCGGGACGGGACAAATTATCACTCATTCTTTTATTGAACTGCCGCTTGTTGGGCTGCGCCTCCACCTGCTGCTCCTCCACCTGCGGCGCCACCTCCATCATTGCCCCAATATTCCTGGGCCGTGTTTACAATTACTGCTTGCTCAACAGTCCTGGTGTTTTCATTTTCCAATAAAGCTGAACGGGACACCCCTTGAGCTGCACCGCCTCCCGCAGCAATCCCATAGGTATCACGGGTGGCGCTGCGACTAACCGTTGATTTGATAATATTTGTATTACCCGCGGAATATTGATCACCAATATCATCCGCGCTTTGTTTTAAGCGGCCTTGAAGCCCGCGTTTTAAATACACTTGAATGGAGAGCATGGCGCCAATAACCACCGCGCTAAGAACCGCATATTCCACAATGCTTTGTCCCAGGCGACGACGGAAACCTTGGCCGCGTCTTTGGTTAAGATATATCAACATAGAAGAATCCTCCTATAAATTAATTCTGCTTTTAATTAACTAGATACCTGTACGAAGCCCTCTGGTCCCTGAAGTTGGCGCATTTGCATTACCTGCAGCTTCGTAGGTAGATGTTTGCTGCCCTCCGAGGCTACGGACACGATCTGTGCGTGAGTCCTGGGCAACCAAGCCAACCCCTTGCCGTTTATTTTCTTGTGTTTGACGGGCGGTTGAGTAATCGCTTTGTTGGTAATACGGTTCATACTGCGCTGTTGAATCAAGTCCAGCTGGTGAACCTGCTGGATTTTTTGTCATGTACACACTGGCGTCGCGCACGCGGCCCTGGATGGCACGTTGGGCATATTGCTGGATAGCAATAGTCCCTGCCACAACAAGGGCGATCAAAAGCGCGTACTCGGCGGTATTTTGACCTCTATTTTTTAATCTATGTAACATAGTACTCTCCTATGATTGTTTATTTTTCATTAGAAACATTTGTTCTGTTTTTTCTATCAACCTTATTGAGCTGCTGCCTGCTGTGCATTTCCACCTGCTGCCCCCCCACCTTGTGCTGGAGCAATAAAATTCCCACCTGTCACATCTACTAATCCTGGAATAGCAGGTCGGACCGCTCCCCCTCCTTGCGGGGTTGGATTAACCGCTGATCCTGCTGGGACATTCGCTGGAACATCCGCCGTCGTATGGCTGGCTTCAAACCTGGATACAGTGTCCATCCCGTCGGTAGCTGTGGTTACTGTGTCTGTTAATTTTTGTTGCAAGCCCCCTCCGGGGTTTGTCGTAAATGCAATGGCCACGGCAATAACGCCTGCCACGAGCAAGACGTACTCAACCGTACTTTGCCCTTTTTTCTTTTTATGAATAAACATGATTATCCTCCGATGTCATGAAACCATCTTTGAATTTTAATTGTCGAATTGCTCGGTGATCGCTTTTTGGGTTGCCTGCACTGAACGGAATGCATAGGTGCTCATGGCAGAAACTGCGGCTGCCACCAGCGCCACAACAATGGCATATTCAATTAAATGTTGTCCGTTTTCCTTGTGTGTGTTTGCCATTGATCTGGTTCCTATAACATTGTGCGTAAAAGCGATTGCGGCCCTCCCTGTTTTCCCATCAAAAACAGGGCTGAGAATTCTTCCTGGAACTTCAGGCTTTGGGCCTCATTTATGTCAAAGCCATTGCCCTTTAGGCAGACGGCTAGATATAAAGAAAGTATGTCACATAAACCCTTGACTGTCAACCCAGGTACTCGCATTTTCTCGACGCTATTTCGTATCTGCGATGCGCATCCAAATCTGCCGGCCTGAAGGGTCAAAAACCCGCGCATTATTAATTTTTTGGCATGCTAACTTTAGTATATCTAAATATTCATAACCATTTGGAGATATTAGGTTTATAACCCTGTTTTTATCATTGGCCAGCTCAAAACCTGACAGATTCTTAACGGATTCCCAGCCTTGAGGATTTTCTTTAAATTGCCATAAAATTTGGGCATATTCATCCATCCGCTGCATAAAATTTCCTGACAATATCAATAAATCATCCCTGCTGTCGGATTGAAAGGTTTGTGGCGTTTGCATATCGTATTGATGAGCGTATTGAAGAAGGATTTTACCGCTGGAATTTCTTGCCTCCATATTTGTTAAAATCACCCCTGCCAGCTGCTGTGATTCCAATCCCCAGCCAATAGCCCTTAAAGAAATCGGCTGGCCATCTGGCCCAATCCAGGAGCTAGCCCACAAATGCTCGGCAAAAAAGAACTTCTTTTCTAGCACAGGGCTATAAATGCTTTCTGTTAAGGATAGAGAATTATTCACAACCTTTTGTAGCTCAATGACTTTTGGCGATAAATTTAAAATAAACTGCCTTTTGATCTTTGTTAAACAGTCAAAACTGGCAATTTCTTCACCCTTGGTATTTAAAAGCTCTATTTTCTTAAATCTCTTTTTAGATGAAGCCAGACAGCCTGCACACACATCAGCAACACAATCATCTATGTTATTTTTATGTAAATCGTTTATTACTATTGGCTTAAGATTATTTACCCACTGCTCTGCCATGTTTTTAATGGCTAATTCTATGGGAAACTGGTTTCCATTCTGTGGTTCGACTTCGCTCACCATTTTCAAAAAATTTCCATTCTGAAATAAGTTTCCATTCTGAGGATTTATGTAAAAGCAGCTATCGTCTTCGAATCTAATCCGATACCCTTTGACCTGTGTTTGCCAGTATGTCCAGTCCAGGTTCAAGTCATTTCTTTGTACTGCCTGCATATCTTCGATGCGTTCAAGGGTATTAAAATTAGGCAGCAAATGCCAGGCTGCGGCTAAAAGAAAGATATTGCCCTTTTGTTCTTCAATATCTGTCTTAACTAATTCCTTTTCAATGACTTGTGGCGTATTTGTTATTTGTGCCGGCTCAGCTTGAGCCACGACTGGTTGCGGGGCTTCGATAATAGGAAGAGTGGGTTTCTTTTCCTGGGTTATCGCAGTAGCTAGCGGTGGTGGTTCAAGTTTAAGGGTTGGGGCTGAAAGTACTGGCGGACGAATTGACGGAAGAGGGCTGGTTGCAATAAGTTTGGTCTTGGATTTGGATCCGCGCAGAGAAGTTAGACCTGCTTCTTTAAATATTTCATGGACCGCAGATTTGGACACTTTTTTGTTGAATGTTTCTTGAACTTTTTGGACTGTGGCGTTAAGGGATAGGTTATTGTCTTGCTTTTTGCTGTTGATGATAAAGTCGACAATCTCTTGCGTTAATTTATATACTACACCCATATTGAGTTTGTGTCCTATGTTGTGTGTTGAAGGTCAGAATGGAAATTAATTCGTTTCCATTCTAGCGTAACTTCTCCAATTTCGCTAATAATTATTGGCATTAAATTTTCTGGCATTTATTTCGTTTAACGATTAGTTGAACACCCCGGCATATTCCTTCCTCGCCAACCCCCCCATCCCCCACAACACATGCACGTCGCTCGTTTTGCGGGAAGGTTTGTGGTTAAAAGCTGTATGTCGGATTAGGGGAGGCATGTGGTGGGGGCTGTTGGCTTCGTCAGGAACATGCCTGCGGGTGTTCTTCTAAAACCTTACTTCGTTTCGTAAACAACAAAACAATTTAATGCCTTATTAAGTTCTCATTTGTAGAAGATAAGGATTTGGGCAAGTTCTTGTAGGCCGAACATATACGAACGACGATATGCAGTAAACATTGAGCCAGTGTTGCGAAAGCCGAACAATCAGACGTTTTTTGCCAAAAGTTTACGAAGGCTTACAGCCTTGGGCGTAGCGACCCGCTTTATTGGAGCGTTCTTGGCTGATTAATTGGCTTACGCCCAAGCTGTAAACTGAAGTAAACGGCAAAAATACGTCGTGAGGCGAAGCAACGCTGGGCAATGTTTACAGGAATAAGAAGTGAGAGAAATACTCTGAGCGAACTAAACACCAAAACATTTAATGCTTATAAAGGTCGGAACAATACCGGGCAAGATTTACAGGCACAAATTTAAAGGAGTACGGCTTGAAAGAATCTTGACCGATAGGGACAAGGGTGGTAATATAGGCACGCTCATGACCGAAAAGAGCGCGTTACGAGCGCATTATCTGGATTTAATGAAACGGCAAGCCAAGGCGGATCGAATCGCCAAAAGTAGCCAAATTTGTCAGCAATTGCTGGCAAATCCAGCCTTTTTGAAGGCGAAAACGGTACTTTTGTATGCAGCCTTGCCGGGCGAAGTGGAAACCTTCGCGATGATAACAGAGACAATCAAATTAAAGAAAATCACGGCTTTACCCATTGTTGACACTAAAATGAAGATGTTGATTCCCACAGTGGTTACTTCTATGGACGATTTACGTGAGGGCAGCTACGGTATCTTAGAGCCGAACGCACACGCCCCCCAGCTAAACCCAACCGACCTTGATGTCGTTGTTGTTCCTGGCCTAGCTTTTGACCGGCACAATAACCGTTTAGGCCGTGGCATCGGATACTATGACCGCTTTTTATCTGGTTTGCCAGGGTTAAGCCACACCATCGGCCTTGCCTTTGATTTTCAAATTTCTGATTGCCTCCCCGTTGAAGGGCACGATGTGCCTGTCAACACCGTCATCGCCGCATAATTTCCACCCCGCTTCTTAAAGCACATTCTTATTGATGTTTGATTTTAGAAAGGGGTATTACTATGGAAACAACAAGCGTCCTCGGACAAGTGTTTATTTTTGTCTTTGTCGCAATTGGATGTATCATTGCCGGTTTTTTCTTAAGTCGTATTTTAGGAGGCAAACGCACGGACCAGGCTAAAAAAGAAGCCGACGACATTCGTGGCTTAGCCCAGCGCGAAGCTGAAACCATCCGCAAAGAAGCCCAACTGCAAGCTGCAGACCAATTGCTTAAAATGCGTCAGGATTTTGAACGCGAAAGTAAGGAACGCCGGGATGAATTAAACGAAGCGCAAAAACGCATGGCCCAGCGCGAAGAAAATTTGGAAAAGCGTGCTGACCTGCTCGAGAAAAAAGAAAAAGATATCATCACCCGCACCGAACAATTACGTAAAGACGAAGGCTCGGTTAAAGAAAAAGGCGAGGAATTAGCTAAATTAATTCTGGAAGAAAAAGCCCGTTTGCAATCCATTGCTAATTTGTCGACGGAAGAAGCTAAGAAAATCCTTCTGTCCCGATTAGAAGATGAGTTGTTAACTGAAAAAGCCACACGCATTAAGCAAATCAATGAAGAAATTAAAGATTCCGCAGACAAGAAAGCCCGGGAAGTAATTAGTACGGCGATCCAGCGCTGTGCCTCTGATCATACCGCAGAAACAACCATTAGCGTTGTCCCATTACCTAGCGATGAAATGAAAGGCCGCATCATTGGCCGTGAAGGACGCAATATCCGTGCTCTGGAACAAGCCACAGGTGTTGACATTATTATTGACGATACTCCGGAAGCTGTGACCATTTCCGGTTTTGACATGGTGCGTCGGGAAACGGCACGGATGGCCTTGGAACAATTAATTGTCGACGGGCGTATTCATCCGGGACGCATCGAAGAAGTTGTTGAGAAAGCCAAACAAGAATTAGAAAAGAAGATGAAGGAAGGCGGGGAAGCTGCAGCCATGGAATTAGGCTTGCATGGAATGCACCCGGAATTAATCAAGCTCGTCGGGCGATTACGTTACCGCACTTCCTTTGGCCAAAACGGGCTTAATCACTCAATCGAAGTCGCAAAGCTGATGGGAATTATTGCCCACCAATTAGGAGTGGATGTTAAGACTGCTAAGCGCGCGGGATTGCTGCATGATATTGGCAAGGTGGTTTCTTCCGACGTGGAAGAAGGAACACATGCAATTGTCGGGGCACGGCTTTGCCGCAAATATGGCGAAACAGAAGATGTGTCCTATGCTGTTGAAAGCCATCACGGGGAAGTGGAAATGAATACGGTGTACGGCATTTTAGTTTCTGCAGCTGATGCGATCAGTGCTGCCCGTCCAGGTGCCCGTGCGGAATCCATGGAAACGTATATTAAGCGTTTGGAAAATTTGGAAAAAATCGCCAATTCATTTAAAGGCGTTGATAAATGCTTTGCCTTGCAAGCAGGACGCGAAATTCGGGTCGTAGTTACCCCGGAAAAGGTCAATGACGACGAGGCGATTGTCATGGCCCGTGATATTAGGCAAAAAATTGAAGAAGAAATGGAATACCCAGGACATATCAAGGTCATGGTCGTACGGGAAACCCGCGCTGTGGAGTATGCCAAATGATCCGCCACACAGCATGGCGGACTAAGGGGTTTGTGAAATGAAGATTTTGTGTATTGGAGATATCGTCGGTGGCCCAGGCCGTGAGGCGATTGAGAAATTATTGCCCCAGCTGCGTCAAACCGAAGGCATTAATTTCGTCATCGCTAATGCGGAAAATGCTTCGGGCGGCAGCGGGCTTTTACCAAAACATGCCGATGCCATTTTCTCCTTTGGGGTAGATGTGATTACCTTAGGAGATCATGTGTGGGACAAGAAAGAAATCTATCCGTATCTGGAGTCTCAGACGCGCATTGTACGCCCAATTAATTTTCCTCCAGGTGCGCCGGGCAAAGGTTACGTCATTGTCCCAGGACCTAACAATACCCCCATTGCCGTTGTTAATCTGTTAGGCCGCACGTTTATGAAATATCAGGTGGAATGCCCATTTAGGGCGTATGACTGGATCCACACCATTGTTGGGGTTCAGGCTAAGGTGATTATTGTAGATATGCATGCGGAAACAACTAGCGAGAAAATAGCTATAGGGCATTATCTCGACGGACGAGTCAGTTTAGTCTTCGGTACACATACGCACATCCAAACGGCAGATGAAACCATTTTATCCAAAGGCACGGCATATATTACCGATTTAGGGATGAGTGGACCAAGAGATTCAGTCATCGGTCAAAACAAAGAAAAAATCATCGAGCGGTTTTTAACAAGCTTGCCGCATAAATTTGAAGTGGCAGAAAACCCTGCAGCCTTATCAGGGGTGATCGTGGATATTGATGAATCAACAGGCAAGGCCTTAGCCATCAAGAGGGTGTATCTGCCCTTTGTGCCCCAGGCTTAATTTGAGCAAATCCATTGAATAATCCCGTCGGATGATTTATTATAAAACGTATGTTTGATGCGAACAAAAGAAAATTCCCTCGAGCGAACTATCCCTGTGCATTGACCGTGTGGAGAAGCGACGGCAGCTCAGAAGTTTTATTGGCCAATACAGCCAATATTGGCGCTGGCGGGCTCTGCGTCCATTCCCAACAACAGCTGTATGTGAACGCCAAGGTTGAAGTCCGGGTGGATTTTCATAAGCCCAATGCCACGCCGTTTAAATCTAAAGGGGTGGTAACACGGGCAGAATTAATTCCAGGAGCTACCCTTAAGGAAAATTATTATAAAATCGCCATCCAGTTTGAGAATTTAGACGATATTAAAATCGCCTATCTTCAAGGACTGGTTAGTGAGCTAATCGATTTAGAAAACAAAGGCAAGGCATAATTATGATTCGCGTTCGCTTTGCCCCGTCACCGACGGGGTTTTTACATATTGGAGGGGCCCGCACCGCATTATTTAACTGGATGTATGCAAAAGCACAAGGCGGCCAATTTATTTTACGCATTGAAGACACCGATAAGGTGCGTTCCCAGGAAGATTACCTGCAAGAAATCCTAGACAGCATGAAGTGGTTAGGCCTGACGTGGGATGAATACTATAAACAAAGCGATCGCTTTGATATCTACCGTAAGTATGCAGACCAGTTGTTGGCCGAAGGCAAGGCATACAAAGACGGAGAAGCGGTCATCTTAACTGTCCCGGAAAAGACCATTAAAATTTACGATTTAATCCGGGACGAAATTGTCGTCGAGACAAAGGAAATCAAAGACCAGGTGTTGATGAAATCCGACGGGTCTCCTACATATAGTTTTGCCTGCGTCATCGATGATGCCTTAATGGAAGTGACGACCGTTATCCGGGGC